>JAQXEB010000264.1 GCA_029251065.1 Luminiphilus sp. | reverse complement strand
GACTTTTCGAGATAGATATCGATCATCTCCTCGGGTACATCCTCACCAAACAACGTATTCATAAGGTAGGCCCTGGCGTCCTGAGGATTATCCTCGGCACCCGCCTCTTTCGCATAATGACTGTTGGGAATCCAGATGCCGCCACCGGATGTCGCGCTGGTACCCCCAACCTTGTCCTGTTTCTCGATGATCAATACGTCTTTGGTACCCATCTCCCAGTTACACACTGCCGCGGTCAGTCCACCGTTACCGGTACCTACCACCAGCACGTCAACCTCGCGATCCCAGTTCATTTGACTCATCTCTCCAACCCTCTGTGTCTCTCTTGCTTATCTTCTTATCGTTCCATTAATTGTTATTCCCGAGACGACATCAAGCGCGCTGGCTCGACACCGACACCACTTCGCCCGTCATGTAACTGGCGTAATCAGACGCCAAGAACATCATGACATTTGCCACTTCCCAAACCTCCGCCGCACGACCGAAGGCTTCGTGTGACGTCAGTGTTTCTAACAGTTCAGGCGATGAGGTTTTGCGCAGGAATTCGTGCATTGCAATACTTGGGGATACCGCATTAATGCGTATGCCGTAGTCCGCAGCTTCAATGGCCGAGCACCGAGTCAGCGCCATGACACCCGCCTTAGCGGCCGCGTAATGACACTGCTCTTCTTGTGCTCGCCAGCCCAGAACGGACGCGTTATTGATAATGACGCCTCGCTCTCGCGGTTGCATGCAGCGAAGCATCGCTCTACTCATGCGCATCGTGCCGGTGAGCGTAATATCAAGCACGCGTGCCCACTCGTCATCCGCCATATCGACCAGACGCCGTGAGCCACCCAGACCCGCATTATTAATCAGCACATCAACACCGCCTGTCTGCATCTCCGCAAACTCGACCAGGTCACACACTTCTTGCTCATTGGTCACGTCACACCGCTTTGCGCTGACCACGCAATTATCTGAAATAGCGGCCAGTGTGTCGCACGCCTGTGCGAGACGTCCCTCGTGGACATCGCTGATCACAACCGCACGCGCCCCCTCCTCAACCGACCTTTTTGCGGCCGCAAAACCAATCCCAGCACCGGCGGCTGCAGTCAGTAAAACCGTCTTGCCTGCGAGCAAATTATGTCCTTCAACGTAGGTTGGAGTGTCCTTACTCATAGTGCTCTCACTGTGTTAGTGCGCGCCAGAACCGCGCGGCTCTTTAGGCATACCGAGCGCTCGCTCGGCGATGAGATTTCTTTGTATCTGATTGGTCCCACCATAAATTGTGTCGGCACGAGTGAATAAAAAGAGTGACTGCAATTTAGTGAGCTCATAGGGCCCCTCCTCAAGTAATTCAGCATCGGGACCCAACACATCCATCGCTAACTTACCTAAGTTGCGGTGCCAACTTGACCAATACAACTTATAGATCATCGCCTCTCTGCTCAGACTGCCGTCCTCACCGCCAGAAAGTGTGCGCATACTGTTGTAACGCATAGTCCTAAGACCAATATGCGCCTCGGCGATCCGCTGTCGAATCTCGGGGTCGCGTGATGCACCGTTTAATTTTGCGAGACGGATGATCTCGTCGAGCTCGGTTTGGAACAGCATCTGTTGACCTAAGGTCGATACGCCTCGCTCAAAGCCTAATAGCCCCATGGCGACCTTCCATCCATCGCCCGGTGCGCCGACGATATCATCCACCGCGCAGACCGCTTCATCAAAATACACTTCGTTGAATTCAGCTGTTCCCGTCAGCTGATTAATCGGTCTAATCGTGACACCGGGCTGATCGAGAGCCACCAAAAAGAATCCCAGTCCCCGATGGCCTACGCTGTCACGATCAACTCGCGCCAAGACAAAAACAAAATCCGATTCGTGTGCCAGAGAGGTCCAAACCTTTTGCCCGGTTATCTTCCATTGATGACTACCGTCATCAAATTCGGCCCGTGTTCTAATGGCAGCAAGGTCGGAACCCGCGCCTGGTTCGGAATACCCCTGACTCCAGAAAGCCTGCCCACTTCTAATGTCCGGGAGGTATCGGGCCTTCTGATCTTCGCTCCCAAACGCCAGCAGCGTCGGTCCCGTCAGTGTGTCACCGATGTGTCCCATGCGGCCCGGTCCGCCCGCGCGCGCATACTCCTCGTGATAGATCACTTGTTGCTCAATCGAAGCGCCTCGACCGCCCCACGCTTCGGGCCATCCGATACACGTCCAGCGTCCTTCGGCGAGACGACGCTCCCAAGCCTTGCGTTCACCCACAAAGCGATGCTCATCACCCGGCCCGCCTCGATGCCGAACCTCTGCGAACTCATCTCTCAGGTTCTCATCAAGCCATTGCGCAATTTCTTGTCGAAACAACTCATCGGCGGCTGTGAACGTCAACTCCATGTCTCACCTCCATCCAACAGCTGGCAGGCAATCGCTTCTCGCATCTCTGGCGGCCGCCCAAGGTAACTTTCGGTAGAACGTGCGCGCTTGAAGTACAACTGAATGTCGTATTCCTCAGTAATCCCGACACCACCGTGCATCTGAATGCCTGACCCTGCATTAAAAAATGCCGCATCACTGGCGCAGGCACTGGCCATATATGCCGCCTCCTGAAGGGCGGCGTCAGTTGCTTCGTGTGCGAACCAGGCATCCGCAATGCACGCGGCAAAGTAGAGTAAGGAACGCGCGGATTCGACTTTGACCATCATGTCGGCTGCTTTGTGCTTAATCGCTTGAAAAGAAGCGATGGAGCGATTGAACTGCGAGCGTTCCTTCGTGTATTCCACGCTGATATCAAGACTGGCCTGCGCCACTCCCACCTGATCGGCTACGGTCAGAATGCGACTCAGCGCAACAACCTGCTCAATCAACTGCCCGGCGTCACTGGAGAGCCGCTGCGCTTCACCGACCGCCACCGCCTCTAAGCGGACCGCTGACATCGGACGTGTTTGATCCAAAGTGGGTGTGTGCTCAATGCGCACGCCAACCGCGTCCGACTGAACGGCCCAAATCGAAGTGCTCTGATCTTCATTGGAGGCGACGACTAACAACGTGGACGCCGCAAAGCCAAACGGAACGAATCGAGCCTCACCCGACAGCGTCAAGCCGTCACCCGAGTCGCTCACAGAGACACCTGAGGCTTGCCAGCTGCCCACCGCATTGGTGAGCGCGAGTGACACAATCTGCCCCCGCGCAATGTCCTCTAAACAGCGATCGCGCACCGCGCTCTGCAGGCAGACATTGAGTAACGCCGTGCTTTGTGTCACGGCAAACAGTGGCGACGTCAGCAGACGCTCTCCCGCCGCCTCCAGAATGATTGCCATCTCAACCCACCCAAGCCCCAGACCTTCATGGACCTCAGGGACCAAAACCCCTTGCCAGTACATGTCGTTGCAGACACTGCGCCAAAGAGCAGCATCAAAGTGCTGTGACGAGCGGCATGCCGCCCGAACAGCCATTGAGTCCGCCTTAGCCGCAAGGAACGACTGGCTGGTATCCTTGAGCATCCGCTGCTCGTCGGTGAAGGCGAATTTCACAATAGCCCCTACGTGCCCCAGACCTGCTGAGCCGGAACAGCAGTCGTCAGGGACTCCTCCAAGGCGTGACCAACATCGGCAGGTAACCAACGAGATCCTTTGTCGATCCCCACAGTACTGCGCCAGCCGTCAGCAATTGCAATACGACCCCCCTCAGCCTCAATCACTTGACCGGTGACATGATGCGATGCCTCAGAGCACAACCACGCAACCACCGATGAGACATTTTCAGGCGCAAAATGATCAAAAGACCCATCTTCTGGAACCGCCATGCGCTCTGCCATAGCAGGAACAGCTGTGGTCATCCCTGTCCGAGCCACCGGACAAATTGCGTTCGCGGTGACACCGTACCGTCCAAGCTCAGCCGCTTGGTTGAGGGTCAGCGCTGCAATACCTGCCTTTGCCGCCGCATAATTTGATTGGCCGACCGAGCCCTGAAGTCCGGCACCCGACGTGGTGTTGACCAGCCGGCCTGACACGGGATTACCCAGTTTTGATTGGTGTCGCCAATACTGCACTGCATGCGAGGCGATGCAAAAATGCCCTTTCAAATGAACCGAAATAACCTGATCCCAGTCCGCCTCAGACAGTGAGGCAAACATTCGATCACGGTTGTTCCCAGCGTTGTTGACAACCCCGGTCAGATCACCAAAAACATCGATCGCTTGAGCGACCGCCTCCCCACTGCTTGCATAATTGGTGATATCGGATTCATTAACGATGGCGCGACCACCCGCTGCCGTGATTTGGTCAACAACGGCGCGCGCAGCGTCGGTGTTAATGTCGTTGACTAAGACCGCCGCGCCCTCACCGGCTAAGACTCGCGCATGAGCCGCACCAAGGCCGCCACCCGCACCCGTCACAATGACGACCCGCTGATCGCAAATTCCCATCACAACCCCCTAGACACGCTCAAGAATAGTGACATTCGCCTGGCCACCGCCCTCACACATTGTTTGAAGACCGTAGCGCACCTCGCGACGCTCCATTTCGTGCAGTAACGTCGTCATCAATTTCGTGCCGGTTGAGCCTAAAGGATGCCCAAGTGCAATCGCACCGCCGTTAACGTTGGTCTGATCATGGGCGTACCCAAACTCTTTGAGCCATGCCATGGGTACCGAGGCAAACGCCTCATTGATTTCTACGAGATCGATATCCCCAAGCGACAGCCCCGACTTTTTAATCGCATGCGCGGTCGCAGGAATGGGCGCCGTCAACATCCAAATTGGGTCGTCCGCTCGAACAGACATGTGCGCAATGCGTGCCCGCGGCGTCAGGTTGTAGCGCTTAAGTGCCTCCTCAGACACCACGAGAACCGCTGAAGATCCATCGCATGTTTGACTGGAGACCGCCGCCGTTATGGTGCCACCTTGCGCCAACGGCTCAAGACCTGCCATCGCCTCCATGGAGGTGTTACGAATGGTTTCGTCGGCGTTGAGTCCCTCAAACGGCATTATTTCTCGCTCAAAATAGCCCGCGTCTGTTGCGGCTCGCGCTCTACGATGCGACTCCAGTGAGAATGCCTCCATCTCCTCTCGAGAAATTTCCCACTTATCTGCAATCATTTGAGCCGACTTGAACTGTGAAACCGACTGCGTTCCGTATCGCGCCACCCAACCCTCGCTGCTCGTGAAGGGATTATCAAACCCGTAAGCCTGACCGGCGACCATCGCTGAGGAGATAGGGATTGATGACATGGTTTGAACGCCCCCAGCGACCACGACGTCCATGGTGCCCGACATCACAGCCTGAGCCGCAAAATGCACCGCTTGCTGGGAAGACCCGCACTGACGATCGACCGTCGTGCCGGGAACCACATCACTCAACCCAGCAGCAAGCCAGCACGTCCGCGCAATATCTCCAGCCAGCGGCCCAATGGTATCCAAACAACCAAAGACGACGTCATCGTATTCATGATCCGGAATATCATGACGCTCGACCAATGCTTTAAGGATAAAAGCCCCCAAGTCCGCCCCGTGAACAGAGGCCAATGAACCGCGCCTCCTTCCTGTTGGACTTCTGATGGCATCTACAATGTAGGCCTCTGCTCGCTGTCCCATAACACTCTCCGCTCTAATACTTCGATTTTTTTCGTTAGCCTGCTTTCTCGAGGTCCGTGATCGATCCACGACCGAAGGTAAACTCCGGCCCCAGTAGCGCATCTTTACGCAGTAACCACTCATGAATTCGATTGTTGTGAAAGCCTTCGTCACCCCACTCGCGCGCTAAGGCCCAAGCGCGTTTGGCCCAGATCTGTAAATCACACTCCCAGGTGTAACCCATTGCGCCATGCACCTGAGTGCAATGCCTCGATGCCATCAAGGCCGCACGCGTCGCCGCTGATTTCGCATGTGATACCGCAAAATCGGCACGATTAGGTGACACACCGACCGTGTATGCAGCGCGATAAACGACCGGCTTTGC
>JAQXEB010000263.1 GCA_029251065.1 Luminiphilus sp. | reverse complement strand
CTTAGCGTTGATGTCGACTCACCGTTAAGAAGAATCTCAGGAAGAACGTCTTCCTCCGTCACCTCGGCGAGCACAGCCTCGTTATTAGCGACCTCCTCCTCGGTTTGTGGGTACGGAATCAAGCCTTCAATAATGGGCGCGTGCCGCGACACAATGTGAATCTCGCTGCCTGTGCGTCGCGAGGTCACAAGTGCGCCCTCAATGGTGAGTTGGCTCACCGGAGCGGGACTCTGAGGGTCAGATATATCAAAGCTGAGTAGCGAAACGTGCTGATCCATCCAGCCGTCCGAGGTGGTAAGCCGGTCGCCAAACGTCCCCCACCACGCGGTGGATATTAACGCCTGCAAGCGATTTTCAGACAGATACATTCCTTCGGTATTTTCGTCGCCGTCAAGCTCGATAATACCCGCGAGTGAGGCTGAGCCAGACTATGGGTCGGTCACAAAAAGCTCGATATTGTGCGCCGAGGGATCTTCATTGGGCGCAGGCAACACACTGGAAGCCGCGAGCGGCTCAATGACATAACAGCACCCACTGCGACTTGGCGCTAGGGCAAGTATCGAGCCGTTATACTTCACAATATCGTATTCATCGACGCTGGACTCCAGCGTATACGTCGTGGAAAACCCACCGTTGGAGCCGGCATCGGCCGTGGGAGCAGACTCAAGCGCAACATCGGCCATTACGGCACGTGTTACAGCAATTTCGGTGAGCGTCAGTGCGTAACTTGAAAGCCCCGCACCGTCATCTTCGCTCTGCACCCAAAGCCCGGTTGGATCGGGGGTGGGCGGTGTCACAATCGCAGTGGGCGGCAAACTGTCGCCACCACCACCGCCACAACCGCCGACAATAAAAAGGGCCGCGACTACAGTCGTACGCATGAGAAAGTTCATCAACATTCCTGGGCAGAGCAACAAAACGTATTAGCAAGGATACTGGGTACCCATCACCCTCGCTAGACGTCAGACGACCATAGCCGCAATAAGGAAAAAGAGCGCTGCAATTGTGGCCGCCAAGATCGCATAGGGAATTTGTGTTATCGCGTGCTGGTAAGTGTCACACCCAGCACCTTGTGCTGAGAGCACGGTCGAGTCCGAGTAAAAGCACGCGTGACTGCCAAAGCCGCTCGCCGACAAAAGCGCCCCAATCACAAGGGGAATACTGACATCGTAAGCCTGTGCTAGTGGGAAGGCGACGGGCATGGCAATAGCGATGACGCCCCAGTTTGACCCCGTTGCGAAGGACACAGCAGACATGGTGATGAAAATAATGACCGGAAGCCACATCGCTGTCATGTAAGGTTGTACTGCTTGAATAACGTACTCGGTCAGCCCTATTCGGTTATTGGCCTCGACAAAAATAAACAGTGCCAGCAGCATCGCCAATACGGGCACCATAATCTTGAGTCCGTTGGTGCAGGTGTCAAACAGCTCTGAAAGCGGCATGAGTCTGAGTGAGGCAAAGTAAATCAGCGTGACTAAAATTCCAGCGATGACACCGCGGAGTAAATCAACATTAGGAACAACGGTAAAAAACAGTAGCGCCACAATAGGCAAAAAGAATGTGCTGGGGCCGCCGTTCCCCACCGGACTCTCACCCTCAGCATCGCTGATCGCGCCTAAATCACCCGATGACTCGGCGCGATATTCGGCCTGCTTCATCGCACCAAGACGCGGGATCACACCCATGATTACAAGCGGCACTATTAACAGCGCAATAATGGGGTAAAACATGTACGGGATAGATTCAACGAACAGCCCCAAACCTTGACCGTCCGCGGCTATTTCATTCTTCTCCAGCAAGCCTGCAAAATATGCACCCCAGCTTGAAATGGGTATCAGTAAGCACATCGGCGCGGCCGTTGAGTCAACCACATAAGCCAGCATCGCCCGCGACGTTTTGAATTTATCGGTAACCGCCCTCATCGTGGCGCCCACCGTCAGCGAGTTTAGGTAGTCGTCCAAGAAGATCATTAGACCGACACCCCAGGTGGCTAACAGGCTTTGGCGCTTTGAGGTAAGGCGAGCGAGCAACAAATGACCAAACGCGGTAGAGCCTCCGCTGCGAACCAGTAAGGCGATAAAAGACCCATAAAGCGCGCACACAAGGATGATCCAAGCGACGTCTTCGTCACGCAACACATCCAGCGACACAACCGCCATTGTGGCAATGAAGCCTGTGCCATCCATCAATAAAAACGCAAACAATGCGCCTGCGACCACCGATTCTAGGGTGCGTCGCGTAATAATGGCGAGGACCAACACCAAGGCTGTCGGCAACAAACTGACAATTCCGTACTCCACGGTCGCTCCATTTCTTTTTGATATTGGCCTAGCGACCACAGTCTACCCCCCAATGGGTCGTTAGTTCACCTGAACTTGAAGTTTTCATTGCGACACGCCATTCTCGCGCGTCATGAACGAGCAATCGCATTGGAACCTCCTGTGAATAGCGCAAAAGACAGCAATACACGTCTCGCAGTAATTGGAGGCGGGTCATGGGGTACGACACTCGCCTCGCTCGTCAGTCGCAATGCTCAGGTGACGCTGTGGGCTCGTGACGCCGGTGTCGTTCGCGAAATAAACGACACGCACACGCACGCGCGCTACCTAGAAGGGCTCTCACTCAACCCCCTTTTACGCGCAACAACCGACCTTGAGACTGCATTGAGCAACGCGCACGCCGTTTTTGTGGCCATCCCCTCCCACATGTTCCGAAGCGTATTTGAACGCGTGGCACCGTTGGTCCCTGCTGGAGTCCCCATTGTCAGCATGACGAAGGGACTCGAGGCGAGTACACAAAAACGGATGACCGAAATCATCCGTGAGTTCTGTCCACAGCATCCCATCGGCGTACTGTCAGGCCCTAACTTGGCAAAAGAGATCCTGACCGGCAAAGCAGCAGCGAGCGTATTGGCACTCGATGACCCAGCTGCTCAGTGGCTGCAACCCACACTTAATGTGGGCCTGTTTCGCGTCTATCACAACGATGACGTCACTGGCTGCGAGCTCGGTGGTGTCCTCAAAAATATTATCGCCCTAGCGGTCGGTCTCGGCGATGGCCTGGGTGCGGGGGACAATACGCGAGCGGCACTGATCACCCGAGGGCTTGCAGAGGCAACACGCTTAGGGACGGCGCTAGGTGGGCGGCAAGAGACCTTTGCAGGTCTTGCCGGAATGGGCGATATGATCGCGACATGCACCAGTGCTCAAAGTCGAAACCGTTATGTTGGTCTCGAGTTAGCCACCGGAAAAACGGTTGAAGAAATAACCAATGCCATGAACATGGTGGCTGAGGGAGTGAAAAGTGCTGCCACGGTAGTGGCTCTTGCAAAACAACACGGTGTTAAAGTGCCAATCTGCCAAGAGATGTATCGCATACTCGAGGGACAAGCTGATGCGACACGGGTCTATCGAGGCCTTTTGCGCGTGGTTGCTGGTGCCGAATCGGAGCCAGGGTAGTGCCACAGTACTCGCGCTTGGTGTCAACGACTGCTGAAGGATTCGAGGTTTAATCAATGCCCACTCGCACACTGGTCACCGCGTCACTCTTGCTTTTAGCGCTCTCAGCCTGCACCACGAGTCCGACGGGACGAAGCCAGTTCCTCATCGTGTCGCCTGCTTCTGCGATTCAGCAATCCAGAGACGCCTATCAACAAGCCGTTGATTCATTTCGCGATGAACAAAAAATTGCTGACCAGCCACAGGTTGATTCTCGTGTCCGGAGAGTGGCCGGCAGGGTCGTAACCGCCGCAACTCAGCAGTATCCGCAGTCCTCAAATTGGGACTGGAGTGTAGTGATTGTTGACGACGACGAGGTCGTTAATGCTTGGTGCATGGCGGGCGGAAAAATGGCCGTCTACACAGGTCTCTTTGCACAACTTTCGCTCACCGACGCCGAATTCGCACAAATCATGGGCCATGAAATTTCACACGCGCTGGCGAATCACACGGCCGAGCGAATGTCGCGGGCGATGGCGATTCAGCTGGGCCTAGCGGCCGTCAGCGCCGCCACCGACGGCAGCGGCAGTGCAGGACAAAGCGCCGAATTGTTAGCACAAGTTGCCCTAGAGCTGCCCAACAGCCGAACCGCTGAGCGCGAGGCGGACGAGCTTGGAATGCGACTTTCAACGCTTGCAGGCTATGACCCGGAGGCCGCAGTCACACTCTGGCAAAAAATGTCCGCGCTGAACAACGACCGACCCCCCGCCTTTCTAAGTACACACCCCGCCCCTAACGACAGACAAACCAATCTAAACCAAATGATCCCAACAATGAGGGCGCTGAACCCCACGGGAAGTCGTCTTCCGGCAACGGCCATTACAATCGTTGACTAGGTTCTGCGATGTTGTTCGTACTGCGCTAAAACGTCACCAATAATTTGCGACTCGGTCAGACCCCACACGCAGTAACTCGCTGAACCATCGCGTAAATGCACCTCTGTGACCGACGTCGAACCCTCCAACGGTAATGCGAGCGCTTCACCCTCTATGTCCACGACACTGTCCGTTGTTTGCGGCGCAAGCTTAACCGAATAACGAAAATCAATTTCGTCACCCGCCGTGACCATTAACTCAACACCGCCCTCTTCACTCACACTGTCAATCACGCGCGCGCTCACACCGTTATTTGAAAGCTCGGTCGCAAATTTGCCAAGGGCTGGCAGTACAACATCACGCTGAAACGTCAGAACATTTTTATTTGACGGCTCCTTGAGCAAGGCCTTGAGTCGTGACTGCCAGTCAGTATCGCTATCGGAATCAAAACTTACGGGGGCCCGCACGTTCATGACAGACACTTCTGACCTCAGCGACCGCTGTAATCCCCACAATGCACCCAGCAGTACGAAAGAAAAAGGGAGCGCACTGGCGATCGTCGCCGTTTGAAGCGCATCTAAACCCCCGTTAATCAGCAGTGTTGCCGAAACGGCCGCAATAATGGCAGTCCAAAGGACGCGCTGTAACGGCGGCGTATCGTCTACACCGCCAGAGGCCATCATATTCAAGACAAGCGCACCGCTGTCGGCTGACGTCACAAAGAAAATAATGATCATCGCGAGGCTGAGCACCGACAAGATCATCGTGCCCGGCATGTAGTCTAAGAAAAGGAAAAGGCCTAATGGCTGATCGGACGCGACCGCGTCACCGAAGGCTTGTTCGCCGCCCTGAATAAGCTCGATAGCGCTCCCCCCAAAAACGCTCATCCACAACACGACAAACAACGTGGGAACCACCGTGACGCCAATCAAGAACTCTCTGATGGTTCGACCCCGAGAAATTCGAGCAATGAAAATTCCGACAAACGGCGTCCAACTTATCCACCAGCCCCAATAAAAAATGGTCCATCCACCCAGCCAATCAGTATCCTGGTAGACAAACAAGTTGAACGAGGTAGGGATCAAACTGGCAAAATAGTGACCAAAATTCTCAAGCGCACCACTGAGAATGAGGACAGTGGGGCCGGCCACGAGAATAAAACACAAAAGGGAAATGGCGAGGTAAGAATTGATCTCTGAAAGACGCTTAATCCCGGTATCAAGACCCAGCGCAACCGACACCGCGGCCAGCGCCATAATGCCCATCGTCAGCGCAAACTGAATCGTCCCAGTTATTGGCACGTCGAATAAGTAGTTCAGTCCCGTATTGAGCTGTGAGACTCCGAGTCCCAAACTTGTTGAGATGCCAAAGGTCGTACAGACAATAGCAAAGACGTCGATTGACGCCCCGATAGGGCCGTGAATGCGGTCACCAATAATGGGATAAAACGCCGAACGCAGGGTCAGCGGTAGTCCTCGACGATACGAAAAATAAGCGAGAACAAGGCCCATCATTGCGTAGGTCGACCACGCATTGAATCCCCAGTGCAAGAAGGTGAGGTTCATGGCCTGGCGAACGCCGCCAACCGCAGCACCTTCACCAATCGGAGGCTTTAAGTAATGAACGACAGGCTCGGCGACGCCATAAAACATAAGTCCGATTCCAACGCCTGCCGCAAAGAGCATAGAGAGCCATGAAAACAGGCTGTATTCTGGCTTTGAGTTGTCAGGGCCTAATCGAATTTCACCGTAACGCGACAACGCGAGAACACAGACAGCAAACAAGAGAATCGCCATGACCAGCACATAAAACCAACTGGCATTCGCAACAATAGTGCTTTGCAAGTCTGCAAACGCCGCGTCACTCGCCTCGGGAAGGGCAAGTACGAGCAGGACCGAACTCAGTAAAAAAACAATGGAGGGTATGAAAACTGCTTTGTCGATAACAAAGCCGCGCTCGGACAACTTCGGCATAAGAAAGGTACTTATTAACGTGAAGTCAAAGTGTACCAGCTGCGCACAAAGAAGCATGCCACCCCCGAATCAAAAGGGTGGAAAGTATTTAAATCATTTAAAATTCACATTTTTATTAAATTTTATCAATAAAAACAAAAACTTATTGTTTTTTCTAACGGGCTGGAGCATTTAAATACTTTGAGCTAGAATCTTTCTACCACTCAAAAAAATGGAAGAGCTCTATGTTTCTCACCAAAAAATTTGGCAAGCGTCCCTTATCGCTCGCCGTCGCAGCGGTACTGACCCCGGCGTTAGCGTCAACAGCCTTTGCACAAACATCACGCGGCGCAAGCGCGATGATGGAAGAGGTGGTCGTCACCGCCACTAAGCGAGCTGAGAATCTTCAGGATGTTCCTGTGTCGGTTCAAGCACTCTCAGGCGACAGCCTGCGCGCACAAAGCATCATGACCTTTGATGATTACGTTAACTTCCTGCCCAACGTCGTTGATGCCGGCATTGGCCCAGGTAACAAAGAAATTTATATTCGCGGTTCAGCGACAGAGCAATCGAGCGCGACCGTTGCGCTGGCGCAAGGCTCAGCGCCTGGCGTTGCTCTTTATGTCGACGAAATACCGGTTTCACTCGGCGCTAGAAACCTTGACGTCTACGCAACCGATATTGAGCGCCTAGAAACGCTTTCCGGCCCCCAGGGCACACTGTTCGGCGCAAGTTCACAAGCGGGCACGATCCGTATGATCACGAACAAGCCCATTATTGGCGAGACCGAAGCACGGATTGATGCTGGCTTTGCAAGCACAACCGGTGGCGCCGGCAGCAACAACATCGAAGGCATGGTCAACCTGCCCATCGGTGACAACATGGCGCTACGCTTCGTCGGCTACAGCAACACGCAAGGCGGCTGGATCGATAACGTTCAGTCGACTTTTACCCCCACAGGCGAAATTGTAGATCGGAACTCGATTGGTTACGGCCCCTACTTTGGCGACTTCCCGCTGACTGAGATACGCAGCACAAGTAATAATGATGTTGCTGGCGAAGATCAAAACGAAGCCATTTATGCGGGTTACAGAGCAGGCTTCAAGTGGGATATCAACGACGACTGGAGCGCACTTGTTCAGCACACCTCGCAAGACTTGGACGTTGACGGCTCATTCCTAATCGACCCAAGCCTAGGGCGCGACAAGCAGGCCAAGTACATCGCTGAAACCAACAACGATGAGTTCGATCTAACGACACTGACCATTGAAGGTCGAATAGCGGGACTCGATGTCGTTTATGCGGGCGGTTATCTGGATCGTGAAATCGATTCACTGATCGACTACACGCACTACAACAATGGTGGTGGTTACATTACTTACTACCTGTGCAGCGGAAACATCTACGCGGCGGATACGTCAGTGGAACAAAACACCTGTTTTGATCCAACGAAAATGTACCGTGATACATCAAGCAATGAGCGAACCACGCACGAGCTTCGCGTTAGCAGTGATCCCGACAACCGGGTGCGCTTCCTCGCGGGTATCTACATGGGTGAAGTGACAACCAATACGATTGGTGAGTTCCAGTACAAATCCAGTGGCGATGCGTTCAGTGAGTTCCAGGTGAACTATTACGGCGCAAACGCGCAGTCACCGTATCAACTCGCAAACGTCACAATTCCGGGCGTTGCGGGCACGAATCAGGTCGGTCCAACCGGTGTCGATACAACATTCTTTAACGACTACACGCGTACTGAAGAGGAATTTGCGTTCTTCGGTCAGGTGGCGTTCGACATCAACGACAACCTGACTGCGACCTTTAGTGCGCGAAGCTATGAGCTTGAAACACAGCTTCGCGGCGCATCAAACTTCAGCTTCGGTTGTCGTTATGGTGGTAACGGTGGTGGCGGTGTTGGCGACGGCTTCTGTAACAGTCACCGCTTCTCCAATAGCCCAACTGATCGCTTCTTGGCGCTGGGTGGACTTAACTCAGGCACACTGACGGAAGCTGAGTTCCTCGCGCTTAATAACTACCCGGGCGCGGCCGATACCTACGGCGGCGGTGTTAAAGAGATGTTCCGAGGTGGCGGTAGTAACGCGGCAACGCTTGCAGCCATTCAAGACGGACGTGTAGACATCTCATCGATCGACAAAAATGGTGTAACCAAAGAAGATGACGTCATTATTCGCGCATCGCTTGATTACCAGCTTTCTGACGACATTATGATTTACGGCGTGTACTCGGAGGGCTACCGTCCTGCAACACAAAACCGTAATGCCGGTCAGCTGGGCACCAACCAAACCGGGGTTTACGAGGGCTATGTGGTTCCAGCGGTCGCGAAAACCGACACGCTAGAGAACATGGAGATCGGCATGAAGTCCGAGCTCATGGACGGTCGACTCCGGTTGAACGTCGTGGGTTATCAGACCGAGATTACCGATCTTCAAGTCTCTCGTTTTGATCCGTCAAACGTCGCCTTCCTGGTATTCATGGAGAATGTGGGTGACGCGGAAACGCGAGGCATCGATATGGACTTTGTCCTGATGGCCTCAGCCAACCTCACGCTGGCTGGCGCGGTCAGCTACTTGGATACCGAGCTGACGCGTATTAGCGACCAGCTTCAAGGCGTCTCTGTACCGGTCGGCTCTGAGCTGCCGCTCTCACCCTCGCTCTCAGGAAACATTCGAGCGCGATACGACTTTAGCTGGAACGGCGGCGACGCTTGGTTCAACGCAGCTATGGTCTACCGAGGCAGCAGCGTCAGTGGTATTGCTGGAAGCGCAGCCTTTATGGAGGACACGCAAGGAATGGCCTATGGCACTTCGTCGGGCGTAAGCATCCGAAATGAAGGTGGCACTTTCGGTACGATTGAAGGCTCGAACGGCCTAGGACTCCCGTCGAACTCGCGTTACATCAATGATTCGGCACTGTCGATGAATGTGGGTGTGGGTTATGGACGAGACAATTGGACGGCCGAGCTCTACGTCAACAACATCACCAGCGAAGAAGGGTATGTTGTCCAGCCTGCAGGCAAATACACGCCTGAGTCTTCAATGATGCGTCCGCGCACCATGGGCCTGAGGTTGAGCTACAGCTTCTAAACCATTGTTTGAAGCAAACCCGAAAAGGGGTGACACTACGTCACCCCTTTTTTTTGTCTGCAAAACAGGGACGACACATCAGTAACGCCACATAGGTAACTAGTAACGCTATGAGTGACATCTCTCAGCAATTAATAGACGCGCAACAAGCACTGGTGAATAAAGACCTGAACGCGGCTAACAGTATTATTGCCAATCTTGCGACAGCCCATCCAGACGATCCAAACGTGCGGTACCTCGCCTGTTTGCTATTGCGCTTACAGGGTCGCAATGATGAAGCCATGCAAAGTCTGCAGTCGCTTACCTCAGACGTGCCAGATCACGCGCGCGCCTTTCAGGAGATGACCACGGTTGCTCTGGCGATTAATGAACCCAAACTCGCACACGCGGCAGCCGAGCGCGCTGTGGAGCTCGACCCGGCATTGGTGCAGTGTTGGCAGTTCCTTATTCCCCTTCGCCGAAAGTTCAGCCCCTCGTCGGCTGAGGCTGCGGCGGCTCAACTGGACTTTTTAAGGTCACTGCCGCCCGAATTGAGAACCGTCATTAGCTACCTCGCCAACAACAAAGTGCAAGACGCCGAGCGCCTTGCTAAGCATTTTTTACGAGACAACAAGACCCACCCGGAGGGAATGCGGCTCTTGGCCGAGGTGCTCACCCGGAAGAATATTTTAGATGAGGCACAGTTTTTACTTGAGACACTGGTCGAGCTTCAACCCAAAATGATCCCTGCACGGCTTCAGCTCTTTCACGTGTTGATGCGGCGTCAGCGTTTTCACTCGGCCTTTGACATTGCCGCGTCACTGAACGAAGACGCGCCAACTGACACCGGTGAAATAAAACGAGCCTATGCGGCCGCGGCATTTGCAGTGGGAAATATTGGGGAAGCCAAAGACCTTTACGCCCAACTCGCCAAAAACGCCCCCAATGACCATCTCATTCCTATCAGTCAGGGTCATATTTTCAATGCGATTGGTGAACGAGAAAATGCGGTCGCCGCGTTCCAGCGCTGTATTACGCTAAAACCCGCGCACGGTGACAGCTACTGGTCGCTTGCGAATACAAAATCGTACCGCTTCGATGACGATGAAATAGCGTCCATGCAGAAGATAGAAGAGAGCGACGCGCTATCAACGCTCGACAGAGTGCAAATTTGTTTTGCGCTCGGAAAGGCCCTTGAAGACAAAAATCTCTTTGACGACGCCTTTAACTATTACGACCGAGGGAATTCACTCAAGCTTCCAACAACGCACTACGACCCAGTACAACTGAGAAAACGCGTGCAAGCGCAAATTGACGTCTGCACAAGCGAGCTCTTTGAAAGTCGGCAAAACGTTGGCGTGCAAAATATCGACCCGATTTTTATCGTCGGCTTACCACGCGCAGGATCGACACTACTTGAGCAAATACTGGCCTCGCACTCAAAGGTCGACGGCACCATGGAGCTGCATAATATTCTCGATCTTGCAAAGCGCTTACGGGGTCGCGACGCAGATCAGGACGGCAATCCGCGCTATCCTGCTATTTTAGGTGATTTAGACAACGATTTATTCGCTCAGTTTGGCGAGCAATTTATCGATCAAACACGTATTTACCGCGGATCAGGCCAGCTGTTTATCGACAAGATGCCTAACAATTTCTTTCATATTGGGCTCATCAAGCTGATCCTCCCAAACGCGAAAATTATTGATGCTCGGCGCCATCCGATGGCCTGTTGCTTTAGCGGTTACAAGCAGCTGTTTGGTGAAGGACAGGAATTTTCTTACGGGCTGAGTCAAATTGGCGAATACTACAAGGAATACGTTCGATTGATGGCGCACTGGGATGCGGTCTTACCCGGACAAGTATTGCGGGTAAACCACGAGGACGTCGTTGGTGATTTAGAAACTCAGGTCCACCGAATATTGAATTACTGTGGTCTCGAGTTTGAATCCGCCTGCCTTGAGTTTCATAAAACAGAACGTACGGTACGGACACCCAGTGCGGAGCAGGTTCGACAGCCCATATACACGTCTGGGCTTGAGCAGTGGAAGAACTTTGAGCACTATTTGGCACCGCTCAAAGAGGCGCTCGGTAGCACCTTACTCAATGAATATCAGATCGACTGAACGCAGTGATCTTCTCAAGCTCGCGTAAATTTATTTTTTTTGCGGTGCCTAAAACAGGAACTCATGCCGTTCGAGCGGTATTGCGGCCCTTTCTTGGTGACGAAGACTGGGAGCAACAAATGCTCACCGCCCAAATGCACTCCCCCATTCAAGCGCTGGCAAACATCGGACATGGCCATATTTCTTATCAGCAACTGTGTCACTCGATAGGTGAGACAGCGATCGAGTCTTATTTCCGTGTTGCCTTTGTGAGACATCCGATTGAACGATTTAGGTCAGTCTGTGCATTTTTAGCACGAACGGACAGTAGCTACTCACAGGATCCGCTGGCCTGGTCGAAGCGCGCATTTCAATTTGAACGCTTCAGGAAGCGTGCATTAGTCAGACCTCAGACCGACCTTCTAACCGACAAAGACGGGCATATCGCCATGTCGTTCATCGGGCGCTACGAATCCTTAGACACTGACTTAGCGAAAATTTGCAGTCACCTTGGGGTTTCAGCAGAACCTTCGAAACCAAAAAACGTTACGCAGAATGAAAAACCGGCACTGTACTCAGACACCGATTTTCTTAGAGAGCTCGAGGCGTTTTACGCTGATGACTTCAGGCTACTGGGGTACCCGCGGGGCTGAATTCCGCCACTCGGCGAGGACGCAGCGCAGCGGCTAAGATTCGCTGGTTAATCACTGGATTAATCCCAACCTTGTTTGACGCCGTGACCAGCACTCTTGGATCGGGCGCCAATTGCGATGCGGTCCGTTGAAGTATCTGCCGATAGTGCGCAAACGCCGGCTCGGCAAAGCCATGGAGACTCCAGATCTCGCGCCAATCATGAACGAGATCGAGAAGCAGATGGCGGTAACGCGTCATTATCTCAGGATTGTTGTCCGGATTGGCTTCGCAATCACTCAGCAGTTGCTCGACAATGGCAAGCATCTCGCCCGGAGCCATGACGGGCGCGACGGGAAACTGTTCCGTGCGCAAATTTGAAACGGGGCTCTCGTCGAAGGGTACGTCTATCGCTTGCATCTCGGGTGCCGTGCGAACGGTACGCCAAAATCGCGAGGAACCGGCCAAATCGATCACCAGATGCACGCGCGAAATACTGCTGTCGTTCACCACGCGGTGGCGTCGCCACGAATCGAACAGCCAACTTTCACCCTCGACCATATGCACCGACTCATCACCGCAATAAAATCGGACACCCGGGTTAGTGACGATCGGCACGTGAATACGCACTCGACTGACCCAGTGATAATTAAAATCCACATGCTCTGCGACCTGCGCACCAGGCTCTAGACGCATCAATCGCGAACGCGCCACCACCTCACCAAAGGACGCAACAGCGCGATGAAGATAAGGACTGGAGGTGAGTGCCTTAGTCGGTTGCATGGGGCCGTCAAACGCATGGTTCATTTCACCATTCACGGAAACAAGTGGAACAGCCGAATTCCCAGGCAGACCTGAAGGATGATCTAACCAAAAAACCGACGGCAACAATCGCACTTCCTCGGCGAGACGCGCTGCGTCAAATCGCCAAGGCAACTGAAGAAACGGTTGATTAAATTCCATCTGAGTATTACGCCACAAAGACGCCAAAGATGACAGAATATGCCGGCGCTCAATTGAATACTTTGGGTTCAAAGCATTAAACTAACGCCCCCCAAAGTGAAACTTTCGGTATGCAATCGATGGACTTACCAGATCACGTACTCGTGGCGCTAAGGCGCATCATTCGCGCCACCGATCTGCATTCGAGGAAGCTAGGTAAGCAGACCGGATTAACGACGCCTCAACTGGTCATTATTAAAGCCGTCGGAGACCTAAAGGATCCAACTGTTTCAGACATTGCTAAAGCGGTGAGCTTAAGTTTAGCGACGGTGACCACGATTTTAAATCGCCTAGAGCGCAACGGCCTCGTGAATCGTGTGCGATCCTCTGTGGATCGCCGCAGAGTCATCGTAACACTGACTGAGGCAGGTCAAACACTCCAAGGCTCAGCGCCTAAACCATTACAAGACAGCTTTGTGGATCGCTTCAGCCGGTTGGCGTCGTGGGAGCAACACTCGATTGTAGCCTCCTTAGAGCGTGTTGCAGCAATGATGGATGCCGATGATCTCGACGCCGCACCGCTTTTGGCCAGTGGGGAAGACGTCGTTTAATCGAGCGAACTCAGCACCGACTTCAATACAATAGAGAAATCACTGCCTCCAAAACCGCGTTTTTGTAGTGCCTGATAAATGGTGCGCGCCTTTTCGCCAAACTCGGCGTCCACCTCAGACTGTCTCGCAAGCTCCGCGGCAAGACCCAAGTCTTTCACCATTAAATCAACCATGAACCCCGGCACGTAGTCATTTTCGGCTGGCGTGCCCGGCATGACACCCGGCCACGGATTGTAAACTTGTAACGACCAATTATTGCCCGAGCTTGCCTTCATGATCTCCGACTGAACAGCTGGATCGAGCCCGTTGGCGGCCCCGATGGCAAGCGCCTCGCAAGTGCCGATCATGTGAATTGCCAGCAACATGTTATTAGCCGCCTTAGCGACCTGGCCGGCTCCTTCGGAACCCGCATGGAAAATTTTATTCTCGTCCCCCATGGCGCTAAGGACGGCTTTAGCACGCAAGAACGCATCAGACGCACCGCCGCACATAAACGCAAGCGTTCCCGCTTGAGCCGCAGCAACGCCACCCGAAACAGGCGTATCCATGAAAACGAGCTGCGCCTCACTTGCTGCTGCATGCAGCTTTCTCGCCGTCATCGCGTCAATCGTACTCGCGTCCAAGACGAGCGTGCCGTCAGGGAGGTGAGCAAATAATCCTTCATCACCTAACATCACGGCTTCGACATGCTGCCCCGCCGGCAACATCGATAAAACCACATCGACATCAGTCGCCGCGTCACGAGCGGAAACAGCGGCGCGCGCACCTGCACTCACAACATCGGCTAACGCCTGCTCTGACAAATCGAAGGCATTGACCGACCAGCCTGCCTTAAGAAGATTCTTAGCCATGGGACCGCCCATGTTACCCAGACCAATAAAAGCGATTGTCTTCATCTGTCTTCCACTAATGTTTGCGAGTACTTACTACCACGGATAATGCATATTAGGTGAGCCTAAAGGCTCAGAAAAGAAGGATTCAAGCACGTCCACCGGTACGTCCTGAACCGCGGCAAATTGCCACTTTGGTTGGCGATCTTTGTCGACAAGTAGCGCCCTGACACCCTCGGCAAATTCGGGGTGCCGCATAATATTAGCGCCTAAACGAAGCTCAGTATCGAACACCTCTTTAAGCGAGTAATTCACTGAATCGTTGAGCTGGCGAAAGATCCAACAGGCGGCCAGTTTCGAGCCATGCGCAAAGCCGTCACGCGCTTTCTGAAGCCAGACATTATCACCTTCATACCCCAGCAATCGATCGGAAATATCACTGAGATTATCGCCTGCCATCAACGCATTGATCTGGGGCATCAGCGGCTCGATCACGCCCAACGGCTGCTCGACCGTGGCCTCCATGCTTAAAATCTGGTCAACAATCGCAGTATTCACCGCTGGGTCATCGGCCCAGGGCCCTTTCGCGAGCGCCTCGATGACACTGTGACGCTGCTCATGCGCCAAAAACACATCGCCGAGATTCGCGTAAAGGGCGTCAGTCGCATTGATATGCGCGGAGGTCAGAGACAAAAATCGCCCTATCATGCCGGGCGTTCGGTTCAAGAAATAACTGCCACCGACATCTGGGAACAGCGCAATCGTAATTTCAGGCATACCAATGCGCGTACGTTCACTCACCACGCGATGACTGCAGCCGGCCATAACGCCCATGCCGCCGCCCATCACAACACCATGGCCCCAACAGATAACGGGCTTGGGGTAGGTAAAGAGCACGTAGTTCATTTGGTATTCACGCGCAAAAAAGTTCTCCGCGTAAGTGCAAGGACCGCCCGGATTCTCCATAGACGACCGGCGCAGCTCGTGTACGTCTCCACCCGCACAAAAGGCCTTGTCTCCCTCGCCGTCAATGTAAACGGCGGCAATCGAGTCATCCTCGGCCCATTCAAGCAGCTTCGCCAGCATGATTTCGATCATCTCGGCATCCAGCGAGTTGAGAATCCGAGGGGTGTTCAGGGTCAAACGACCGACCCGGCGGTCACCGTCTCCAATGGTTGAAACTAAGACTACGTCACTCATTTATTTTTCCATTCTGGGGCGCGCTTCTCTAAAAAAGCATTCACGCCCTCTTTCTGATCTTCTGTTGAAAACAGTGCCACAAATTCATCACGCTCCGCGATCAAACCAGCGCCAATCGAAACGTCTCTCGCCGAGTGGATCAGTCTTTTACAGGCCGCAATAGACGTTGGACTTTGGCCCGAGGCGCTTATCGCCAGAGCGATGGCGGTACTGAGCGCCTCGCCCGATTCGACGACCTCCTCCACGAGACCGACTGACAGAGCTTTGTCAGCAGCAAGACGTTCACCACAAAGAATCATACGCTTCGCCCAGCCTTCGCCGACCAATTGGGCGAGCCGCTGTGTACCACCGGCGCAGGGGAGTAGACCCACTTTCGCCTCCGGCAGCGCAAGTGAGGCGTGGCGTTCCGCGATTCGAATATCGCAGGCCAAAGCCACCTCTAATCCACCACCCATGGCATAACCATTTATCGCAGCGATCGAGACACCGCGATAATCTGATAAGGCCTCAAAAGCGCGACCAAACGCATGTGCTATTGCGCCCGCTGCAACAGGATCCCCGCCCGCGAATTGATTAAGGTCTGCGCCAGCAGAGAAGAACTTCTCACCGTTACCAGTAATTATCAGGGCTCGGACGTCTGATCGGTCGTTAAGTGCGTGAACAACCGCTTCAAGCGCGGGCAAACTTTCAAGATCCCAAGTATTTGCCCCCGGGTTATTAATCGTCACTGTGGCAATTCCGTTCTCTGTCACCACCTGGACCTTTTCGCTCGAACTCACACTCATTGGATAACCTCCAGTGCGCCATCCATGAGCGCCTGCCGCGATATGATCACTCTCATAATCTCGTTAGTGCCCTCTAAAATTTGATGAACACGCGTGTCTCTCACGTAGCGTTCCATTGGATACTCGCGTATGTAGCCGGAGCCACCAAATAACTGCAGCGCATCGTTACACACTTTGAAGCCCACATCAGTGGCAAATCGTTTTGCCATGGCACAGTACGTGGTCGCGTTTGGATCCTGATGATCAAGCTTACTCGCCGCCAAACGAATCATCTGACGCGCCGCGACAAGCTCGGTGAGCATGTCAGCGATCTGAAACTGCGTATGCTGAAAATTGGCAATCGGCGTGTTGAATTGCTCACGGTCTTGGACATAGTCGGCCGCATCAACAATCGCCTGCTGAGCGGTACCGACCGAGCACGTCGCAATGTTAATACGGCCGCCATCTAACCCCTCCATTGCAATGGCAAAGCCTTGACCTTCCTCACCCAGCCGATTGACCACCGGTACCGCAACATCGTCAAAATTGATTTGGCGTGTGGGTTGCGCATTCCAACCCATCTTGTCTTCTTTTTTTCCGTAACTGATTCCGTCGAGATCGGCAGGTACTAAAAAAGCAGTGATTCCGCGAGAACCTCCGTCTTTGGTCCTGGCCATAACGACTAAAACGTCTGTGTCGCCAGCCCCTGAAATAAAGACTTTGGTCCCCGAAAGGCGATACACGTCGCCGTCTCGTTTTGCTGTGGTTCGAAGTGACGCAGCGTCGGAGCCGGCACCGGGCTCTGTCAAACAATACGAGGCAAGCTTTTCACCCGACGTCAAACCGGGACACCACCTATCAACCACTGAAGCTTGGCAATATTTGCCAATCATGGCGGAGGCCATGTTGTGGATGGTGAGGAAAGCCGCGGTCGTGGTGCAGCCTCTTGCCAACTCCTCCACGATCAAGCTCGCATCAAGGCGCGTCATCCCGAGGCCACCCGCCGCCTCGGGCACGATCATTCCCATGAATCCCAACCCACCCGCGGCTTTAAGTGCGTCTTTTGGAAAAATAGCAGCCTGGTCCCATTGCGCCGCGTGAGGCCTAAACTCGGACCGTGCAAATTCTCGGGCGCTCGCCACATAGGCGCGCTGCTCTTCGCTCAGTTCAAAATCCATACTATTGTCCTTTACTCACTGCACTGCTCACACAACGTATTATTCGGCGAGCATTCGATCAATACGCAGCCACACACCCATCGCGATGGTCACATGCTAACTCGGCCAAGCGCCGTCTCATTCAGTGTTTTACCACGTCGCTCGTAACGTTTCCTTTTCTCGATTGCACCTGTCAGTGCTATTGTGCTCGCTGGCCCTCGAAGCTGACTCAAAAACACTCTTTCATTGATTAATTTAAAATAAAAACATGTCCAAAATATCAGCCATTACCACCGAATTCGCTCGTGCTATCACCCAGCTTGGGACCGACGATTTTGTGCCCGCCATCGCACATATTCTCTGCGACCTTGCCGGTGCTGACGATGCGACGGTGATAGTTTACGGACAAGAAGAGCTCCCCACCATAAGCTTTGCACGACCACTTGCGGGTCAGCCCGAGAGCGCACTAACCACTTACTTAAACGGTCCATTTTTACTCGATCCGTTTTATCGGGCTGCGGCCTATGACAAACAGTTTGGCGTCTTTCGGCTAACCGACCTCGCTCCCTCCAGTTTTCGCAGCTCCGAGTACTACAAAAACTGGTACAAAAACTGCGGTTATGAAGACGAATGCGGCCTTCTGGTGCACCTCGCCAACGATAACTTCGTCAATATCTCCATAGGATTAACCACCAGCGGTGCACGCTTTAAAAAGTCCGACGTAAAACGTTTGTCTGGCATTTACGAACTAACCGCAGCGTTATGTCAAAGACACTACCTCGAGGTGCTTGAAGCCCAAAAACACACAACGCTTCGCCAGCGAATGCATCGATCGCTCGCCGCCTTTGGCGCGAGTGTTCTCACGCGCAGAGAGCGTCAAGTCGTGGAACTGGTGCTTTTAGGTCACAACACACGATTGATCGCGGAAAAATTAGGTATTTCCATTGAAACCGTAAAACTGCATCGCAAGCATGCGTATGCCAAGCTCGATATCAGCTCTCAAGCAGAGCTTTTCTTCTTGTTCATGGAAGCACTCTCGCACTGGTCTGGCGACCCGGATACCGACCCGCTTATCGCGTACCAAGAGGGCGTCTGACGGTGCAGGCGCTCACACTGGCAGATGGTTTCGAGGCACTGAATCGAGGGGATCTCGCCACGGCCGGTGAGGCTTGCAAACAAGCGCTTGAGAAAGACCAGGCGCAGGTGCCCGCCCACTTTCTGGTTGGCCTAGTTGCCCTTGAGGGGCAACAGCGACAGGTAGCGCACAAAGCGTTTAAGTCAGTAGTAAAACTCGACCGCAAT
>JAQXEB010000262.1 GCA_029251065.1 Luminiphilus sp. | reverse complement strand
TTTGTCCGGACACTCAACGCCGGCCGTCAGTTGCGCGAGCTTCTCGAAGGGGTAAGGGTGGAGTCCGTGCATTCCCGGATTCATGCGGCCACGTCCGTATCAAGCGCTTTACACAGTGCGCTTTTCAGAGCGTCGCAAATGGCGTCATTGTTCAGTCGATTGCCGGTTTGATCCGTGAGAAAGAAAACATCCTCCACACGCTCGCCAAGTGTTTGGATTTTGGCCGCTTGAATCGTGACCGCGTTGTCGTCCAGCGTTTGGCCGACGCGTGCGAGCAATCCAGGCCGATCGGGTGAGCTGAGCTCCATAATCGTCAAATTGCGTGCCCTGTCCTCAACAAATGTGATTTCGGTGGGTGACAGGAAAGAGCGAAGCGAGCGCGTAATGCGTTGATGCGCCGTACTCACCTCTGCGGTGCTCAGCGCCTTGTAAATTGCGTCCTCGATCATGTGCATGGTTTCAGGCGAATTATCGACTGGATTGCCGTCCGCTTTTAAAACGAAAAAGGTGTCCAGTGTGGCGCCGTCGGTGCCTGAGTATATGCGGGCATCGTTAATACTGAGGTCCATGACCTCCAGGGCCGAGCAGACCCGTGAAAAGACGTTGGCGGTGTCTTCCGTGTGCACAAAAATCTGAGTCGCATTGGCGATTAATGACTCTGACGACTGTTTGAGTAGGACCAATGGCCCGTCACCCTGATCAAAATCAGCGATCGCTTCCGTATGCCACGCGATGTCCTCGGGGCGCTCACGTAAAAAATAGTCGTGCCCTCGTGCCGCCCAAATTTCCGCGAGTTCGTCATCTAAAAAGCCCCGGAACTCGAGCAGGTGTGTGGCGGCTTTCTTGGTGGCATGGATCACGTCTTCGCGCGCAATTGGATGGGCCAGACCTCGTCGCAGTGCACGCCGAGTCTGCGTGTAAAGGTGCCGCAACAACGAGCTCCGCCAGGCATTCCAGAGCTCTGGATTTGTGCCGTTAATGTCAGCAACAGTCAGCGTAAACAAATAATCGAGGCGCTCTTCGGTAGACACATGTTCAGCGAAACGCTGAATCTCCTGAGGGTCCGATGTGTCCCTCTTTTGGGAAAATGAACTCATGAACAGGTGATTTTGAACCAACCAAACAACCAGCTCAGTATCCGGCTCGTTAAGGAAGTGACGCTCGCAAAAATGTCTTGCATCGACGGCACCTAATGCTGAGTGATCGCCACCGCGGCCTTTGCCAATGTCGTGATACAAGGCCGCCACGAACAGCAGCACTGGATTGCGAAGTCGGTGCGCGATTCGCGTCGTTACAGGAAACTTGTCCGTGTAGTCTGCCCTCAAAAATCGACGACTGTTGGCGATGACCTGCATGGTGTGGGCGTCAACCGTATAGGTGTGGAACATGTCAAACTGCATCTGTCCCACTATCATTTCGAACTCGGGAAGATAACGGCCCAACACACCATGCCGTAACATACGACGAAGTTGTTTCGTCATCGAATAGGGCGAGGAGAGCACATCGGTAAATAGGCGGCGGTTTATCGGATCGTCGCGAAATTCGGTATTGATCAAGTCAGCCGAAGCGCGCAACAGTCGAGTCGTCTCTGGATCGATTCGCTTAATGCGGTCATCTCGTCCAATCACAGCAAATAATCGGAGTAGATTTGAGGGGGATTGAGAGAAAACGTCCGCGCGTCGAGCGGCAATTCGATTATCGATGAGCTCAAAGTCATCATCGATAATAATGGCGTCGCCGGGGTTCGAGTGACGCAGAGTGTTTTCAAACGTATCAATCAATAGGGCCGTAATGTGTGAGATGGCTTGCACATTTCTAAAATAAGCTTGCATGAACTGCTCTACTGCAAGCTTATCCGCGTCTTTGAACCCCCATTGGCTGGCCAAGGCGCGTTGATGTTCGAACAGTAGGCGATCTTCTTCCCGCCCTGTCAGTGCGTGAAGCGCAAACCGAACGCGACTGAGATAGTCCTGCCCAGCCTCCAGCAGATCGAGCTCTTCCGTGGTCAAAAATTCGCCCGCGGGCAGTCTATCGAGCGACGTACCAAAGTGTCGCTGGACGATCCAGCCAATCACCTGAATGTCCCTAAGACCACCGGGAGAAGACTTCACGTTGGGCTCGAGACTGTAGCCAGTAAGGCCAAACTTTTCGTATCGCGCGGTCTGCTCTTCGATTTTAGCGTTAAAGAACCTTGTGCTGGGCCAGATATCGCAGGCGTCAATCTCATTGTGAAGCGCGTCTTTGAGTTGCGGATCACCCGCTAATAAACGAGTTTCAAGCAACGTGGTCATGACAGTGACATCGGCGGTTGCCATCTCAATGCAGTCGCTGATGGTGCGCACACTGTGTCCGATGGTCAGTCCTAGATCCCACAGCGAACTGACAAAAGCACTGATGAGCGAGTCCTTAGCCGTGTCCTTGTCGTTCAGAAGAATTAAAACGTCGACATCAGAGTTTGGAAACAATGCACCTCGGCCATAGCCTCCAACGGCAATGAGTGATGCTTGGGCCTCGTCTAATTCACAAAAACGCCAAAGGCTTATCAGAGCCTCATCAACGGCGTCGCAGCGATTACACAGAAGCTCTGTTACCGAGCTGGAAGGGTCAAACCGAGCTGACGTCTCACGAGCTGTCTCGTTAAGCTCGTTTCGCAGGTCAGACACTAACTGAGTGAGTGCTGTAGGATTCATGGAATAGGGATGCTTTGGCTTAAGCCTCTAGTTACGAGATGATCGCTGATTTGGAGCAGTTTGACCTGATTTAAGTCAGTCGGTCGGGCTCAAAAGGGCAAGTCCTCTGTCGACCGCTTCGTCAATACTTCACAGCCATTGTCGGTGACCGCAATCGTATGCTCCCATTGCGCGGATAAGCGACCGTCTCTTGTGGTTACAGTCCAGCCATCGCGTGTATTGAGCTTCGTGTGACGTTTTCCGGCATTCACCATGGGTTCAATGGTAAACGTCATTCCTTTCTCAAGCACCATGCCAGTGCCTGCTCGGCCGTAGTGAAGTACTTGGGGCTCCTCATGGAAAACTCTCCCTATTCCGTGGCCGCAATACTCTCTGACCACTGAATAATAGGAAGACTCAGCATACTGCTGTATGACCTGACCAATATCGCCAAGGCGTGTCCCGGGTTTCACTAACGCGAGTCCTTTGTAGAGGCACTCTTGTGTAATGTTAATGAGTCGTTCAGCGTGCGGCGCAATTTTCCCGACTGGGACCATAATGCTCGTGTCTCCGTGCCAACCGTCTTTGATGACGGTGACGTCGATATTAATAATGTCGCCATCCTTCAACACTTTGGTGTCGGAGGGGATGCCATGACAAATGACATCATTGACTGAGGTGCAGATCGATTTTGGAAAACCTTTGTAATTGAGCGGAGCGGGGATCGCCTGTTGCGTGTTCACAATATGGTCATGGCAAATACGATCGAGCTCCCCCGTAGAGATGCCGGGAACGACCTGGGGAGCAATCATTTCCAGTACCTCGGCCGCGAGTCGCCCGGCTTCACGCATGCCGGCGATGTCTTGTTCTGATTTAATCGATACGTTACTCACAGTGTTTTATCCACGCTTAATGTCATGTTTGGCTGCAAATATCGGTAGTTTACCGCACTCGAGGTGAGTTATTACAGCAAGAGGCTTCAGCACTACTTCTACCTATGGTATAAAGCGCGCCGCTTTCGTAATTACGCAGGCTAATAAGCACGTTCGCTACAAACAAGTTGCCGGGTGCTGGGAGACCAGTTGGACAATTTGAGGGAACGGAAGTTAAACCCAACCTAGAGAATGATTATGACACAAGTAAGCATGCGCGAGTTGTTGCAGGCCGGCGCGCACTTTGGCCACCAGACCCGTTTTTGGAATCCAAAGATGGATCAATACATCTTTGGTGCACGCAACAAGATCCACATCATCAATCTGGAGCACACCGTCCCCGCATTTAACGATGCGCTTGGATTTGTTCACAGATTGGCTGAAAACAAAAACCAAATCATGTTCGTCGGCACAAAGCGTGCCGCGGGTAAAATTATCGAAGAGCAAGCGGCGCGATGTGGCATGCCGTTCGTCAGCCATCGTTGGTTGGGGGGAATGCTCACGAACTACAAAACGATCCGGTCTTCCATCAAGCGTCTTCGTGAGCTTGAAGGGCAAGAGCAGGACGGCACTTTCGACAAGTTGACGAAGAAAGAAGCCCTCATGCGATCGCGCAGTAAGGACAAGCTAGATCGTTCAATCGGCGGTATTAAAGATATGGGTGGTCTACCCGACGCATTGTTTGTGGTCGATGTTGATCACGAGCGCATTGCGAT
>JAQXEB010000261.1 GCA_029251065.1 Luminiphilus sp. | reverse complement strand
AGCCCCTACTCGATCTACAACGCCTCAGTGACAATCTATTCTCGTTCAAACCTGTAGCGAAGAGCGGCTACTAAAGACTCTCTCTGGATGCATCTAGTGTTAATGTCCGCATTGAGCTGTGTATGTTTGTGCACCCGTCTATATTGACATGGTAGAGGTCGCCAGTTCGAATCTGGCTGGTCCTACCAAATCCTTAAGCTTCTGTTTTCATTTAATTTTTATTTTTCGACCCGCTGAGTTGTCGCGTGGTGTGGTGACTTGCCGCTACCACCGAAAGGCAGTGGCCAAAAAGTCACGTAACCCTCATTGCCGCTTAACCACCACTTCAAGCTCTGAGTAACCGCGGACGAAGTTGTTACTGAGCCTCGTTGGCTCAGCCTGTACGTCAATAGATTCAAACAGGTCCAAACACTCCTCCCACAGAACACGAAGCTGCATTTCTGCTAGACGATTCCCCATACATCTGTGAATGCCAAATCCAAATGAAGCGTGATTACGCGGTGATTCTCGGTCGATTACGAACGAATCGGGGTTTTTAATCACGTCATCGTCCCGATTAGCAGAACAATACCAAAGCACTACCTTATCGCCCTCCTTCATGCGATGGCCTTTGAACTCAAAGTCTCTTGCAACGGTTCGTCGCATGTGCGGTAACGGCGTTTGAAAGCGAATGACCTCAGACACCATGGAAGGAATCAAGGAAGTATCGTTCCGCACCTTTTCAAGCTCACCGGGATTCTCATTAAAAAAGATGACGCCACCGGTCATTGAATTACGTGTCGTATCGTTGCCACCGACAATCAGCAACAGCAAATTGCCAATAAACATCACGGGGTCGTTAATAAGGTCTTTGGTGTTGGGGTCTTTTTGCATCAAACGAATCAGATCGAATGATTCGACGCCATCATCCAAGCGTTCTTGCCACAACCTCGAGAAACTTTCGAAGATATCGACAGCCATCAACTGACGCTCTTCCAATGTTAGATCAGCCTTACCGGTAATGCGCTCATCAGACACGGCTGCGTCCGACCACGTCGATAATTTTTGTCGCTCTTCCCATGGGAAGTCGAATAGTGTTGCGAGCATCTGGGTCGTTAAATTCCGTGAAACCAGCTCCACCCAATTAAAGGGTGTGTTCTCAGGTAATGACTCGAGCGCGGCACGCGTTCTGCTCCGAATCAATGACTCAAACTCGGTCAGATTTTTGGGTGCGACAACAGGCTGGAATGCTTTGCGCTGCTGGCTATGACCAGGCTCGTCCATTGCAATGAAGTTTTTGATGTCTAGCTCAGGGAGCGGATCGATGATGGCAATCGACGGCTCCGATGAGAAAACTTCAGCGTTCTTCTCGATCTCGACAATGTCATCGAAACGACTAATGGACCAAAATGGGCCTAAATTGCCCACCGTCTGATAATGGACCGGAGACTCTTTTCGAAGACGTCTAAACAATGGCTGCCAGCAGTCGAGCTCGAAGCGCTTTGGGTTGGCAACATCGATTTCTATTAGCGGGAGGGTTAAATCTGAGGCAAATGGATTTGCGGGCGCGGTCATCGTTTTTCTCCTCAGCCTTACATCTGGAATTCGGGTAGCGTGATTGTGGTGTCTGCCGAAACATCTGATAGCGAGAGCTGGCAACTCAACCTCGAATTATTCTCTCTATCGGGTCGTAGGCCCAGCATGGCCTCTTCATTGGGCTCAATCGCGCCAAACATGTCAGGGTCAGTCATAAAACAATGACACGTGCCGCAAACAGCACTGCCACCGCAGTCTGCGTCAATGCCGCCAACACCGTTCTCTAAAGCAAACTCCATCACACTCTGATGTCCTCTGCTCACTTCTAACTCACTCTGCGAACCGTCTGCTTGAACAAATGTGATCTTCGGCACCACTAACTCTCTCATCTCTATGATGGGCACATGTTGAAACAGTCTCCTTCTCTTCACGGTCTCTTTATGAGTCAATAGAGTGTCATTTAACGCCAAATTTTCTATTTATGATTAAGTCGTATCATGCCCGCATTATTCACCGTGACGTAAGAAAACGCGGTATTAGCGACCGTTTACTCTTTGACGGCACTTCTTTGACGGCAGATGACTTGTGGCACACAGCCACCCTGCCCACCGATCAGTTTCTGCAAGTCATACGAAATGTCAGGGCGCTACTGGGTGAGGAGGTGTTTTTAAGTCGCGTTTACTCGGGCCCTAATATCGCCGCCCTCGGTCCCGTTGGACTCGCCATGATGTCGAGCCCCACGTTAAGTGCCGGGCTCAGCGCTTTGGTTTCCTACTTCCAGTTGGAAGCGTCCTACTGGAAGCTCGATATGCGCACCTATGGCGATGTAACTCGGCTGTCCGTGGACTTTGACACCGACTTAGGAGAGCTAACAGCACTGCACGTCATTGTTGCACAAATTGTCATTAGCAATTACATCACAGATGTCGTTGGTGAAGAGCACTCGCCCATTACCTATTGCATGCGAGAGGAAATCGCTGACTCGATAAGCGTCGCACCCCAAGCGATTAAAAACCGCATTAAATTGACGCCTTACTATGCGGTGGAGCTACCGACCGATCTAATTGATACACCCTCGCCTTTCTTTGACGAGCAAAACTGGAACTCATCCATGCAAGATTTGGGTCGCAGGATGCAGACGGTCTCTGACCAGAGAATGAGGGCCTTCACCGATCACGTAATGCATAGACTGTATTTTAAATCACCCGCCGGAATTACAGTAAAAGACTGCGCCTCGCATCTTCACATGTCTGTCCGAACACTCAATCGAAGACTGGAATCAGAAGGGACGAGTTTTACAGAGCTAAAAGTACGTGCTGTTGACGACATAGCAAAGCGCTTACTTTTATCAGGCAATTCAGTGGACTCGGTCGCCTACGAGCTTGGCTACGAGAACCCTTCAAACTTTAGGCGTCGATTCAAAGAATCCAACAACCTATCTCCGCGCAACTGGGTCGATACTCAGTTCAAGATCAAAGATTAGGTCTTTTAAATAGTGCGCCTTAATTGCTCTTTGAAGATTTCAAATACAGCTAAGGGCGTGGTAGTTTTTACCCTGTCCTAGCGTGGCTTGGTGAGTAGCTAGAGCCTTGACATGGTAGAGGTCGGCGGTTCGAATCCGCCTGGTCCTACCAAAATTTAGATAAGTCATTGATTTCACGGGAAATCGCACGGCCACAGTGGACACAAATTGCCCTTTTAGATTAGTGATAAAAACCGCCTTACAGTCCTACAAAGCTTTAGTGTCTGCTTAGCATCGCAAAGGATTGATGCTAATGAGCGACGGTGACGGATGATACCCAGCAAACCCACCTCAACCGGATCAGTGTTGCTGATTAAAGCAGTAACTCAATCGTTGTGTTTTCGCATAAATTCAGTGTCCACCACAATTAACTCTCGAAAGCGCTCGGGCATTTCCCATCCACCAATATAGCCCTTGGGCACTATCAGCGACTCACCGGCTTTATACGTGTACTCACCTCCGCTATCCGGCCTTAGGATCAAAGTACCCTCGAGAACCGTTATGAACTCATCATAGACAGAGCCCTCGATTCTGACCTTGCCCGGCTTCGATTCATACACCGACACCATGATATTGCCGGTATGGAAATTAGAGGTTCTGAAACCTGTGGGTTCGCCCTCACCCGATATACCTTCACCCTCGAACTCTGCCGGGTCACCGCTAACCAGCCCCTCGCCATCGAGAAAATGCTGCGCAATAGTAATAGGTAAGGCTGAATCAGGTTTCTTAGGCTTCTTTTCACTCATCTCGTCAGCTGCCTCAAATACCAAAGGGCACTAACCTGATTCTGCTAATGTCCGACCTCAAAAACGCTTGCGACCCGGGTCTCAATGCTCATCCAGTGTTCGCAGCTCTCGGCGCATGACCTTGCCAGTACTGGTTTTAGGTAAGTCGTCAACGAACTGAACAGCACGAGGGACTTTGTAAGCTGCCAAGTGCTCGCGACAATAGTCGACGATCGACTGTGCAGAGGGTGTTACTCCAACCTTAGGCACAATGTAGGCCTTCGCCAGCTCACCTTTTTCAGCATCGGGAACGCTACCCACAGCGACCAATGCGACCTCCGGGTGTCCTGCAACCACCCGTTCAATTTCTGCCGGATAGACGTTGTAGCCTGCTGTCAGAATCATGTCTTTTTTTCGATCGACAATGAACACACAACCGTCTTCATCCATAGAGGCGAGATCCCCCGTGTGGAGCCAGCCATCGGGTTCGATCGTTTCCTGTGTCGCTTTTTCATTGCCGTAATAACCCTGCATCACAATACCGCCCCTAATCATCAACTCACCCACTTCACCTGCCGGTAGGCTTTTTTTCGCATCCTCAGCATCGGCAATCCGAGCCTCTGTATAAGGGAGTGCGACGCCGATTGATCCGTGCTTTACCAAGCCATTTGACGCAAACGTGGTGCCTAGTCCACCCAACTCTGTCATTCCCCACAGCTCGATAAGAGGGCAGCCAAAGCGCGCTTCAACCTCCTCCATTTTTGGCTTGGGCATGGTCTGCCCACCCACGGTGCAGCAACGTAGCGATGACAGATCGTACCGATCTAAGTCGGGATAGTTCAGTAGGAACATAAACATGGTGGGCACACCTTCGAACATCGTTGCTTTGTGTGTCTGCATACTTTCGAGCACTGCCTGCTCATCAAATACAGGGTGTAATACCAAGGTCATACCCGATTGAATTGCACCACTCATCACCACATTGCCATAGACGTGCGGACAAGGGAGTGCTGTGACCACAGTGTCTCGGTCGGAGCGCTGGTGCATAAGCGAGGTCATCGCCACGTTCAGAATAATACTCTTGTGCGAGAGGCAGGCGCCTTTCGGATGGCCAGTCGTGCCAGAGGTGTAACCAATGGTCGATAAGCTTTTTGGGTCGATCTCACCAATGGTGAACTCATCGCTCCCAGACAGCAGTAAGTCATTGAATGAGACCATGTCATCGGGTAATGCAGTATCACCAAATGCAATCACCTGTTTGACACCAGACTTGGCTTTGACGCCCGCGATCGATAGGGCTTTTTCATGGGACGCTATGACAATAGCTGCACCGCAGTCATTCGCCACGAACTCCACTTCTGACGGGGTGAGCATCACATTGATGGGGTTAATCACCGCTCCAGTTTTCAGAGCTCCGTAATAACTGACCACCCATTCCCAACAGTTGGCTGAATAGAGGGTTACACGATCACCTGACGTCACTCCAAGGGAAGAAAGCGCGTTGGCAAAGCAATTAGATAGTCGGTTCAGCTCGTTAAATGTCAGTGTTTTATCGTGACAAATCAGCGCTGTTTTATCCCCAAATTGCGCCGCGGCTTCAACAGGGATATGACCAATCGATGGTGTCATTTTCTCACCTCACGCTCTATTTCGTTTTGGCGCCCAAAAAAGGCATAAAAATCGTTTGCTGTTAGGTATTAACTAAACCGTAAACACCTCGACTTCATCACAAAATTTCATTCACAGCTCTGATCGCCGCGTCGATCGCAGACTGCACGTAGGCGTGTGCTTCCGTATCGGAGTTGGCGATGCTAATTCGACCAATAGGTGCCCTTGCCAATTCGTGTGGGGCCTGCCCCGGTGGCCACTTTGGGTCGTGTAAATCCATGTACTCATAAGCGTACCCGTGCGCCCAGCGATTGACGGTAATCGCCTCAACATCGGTCTTAGCATCGAAGCCCGAAGATCCAAAGATACCGGTGAGCTGGCTTAGGGTTTCGGCCTCAATGTCATCAAACGACATGGCGAGTAAGCGTTGCCGCCCCTGCCGACACAAATCGCGGGCTGATTCTCCGTCGGCAGCCTCGGGCGCAGGCGCGCTAATCATCCACACGACGATGGGGTCATCCTCCGCAGTCGGAGCTCGATACTCCCCTAGACTCACCGGCGGCGCCGACGCAACGAGGCTGTAGAAGGCGCCCGGGCACTGATAACCCGACACCGCTTGCTTTCGGACCGCAGCCCCAGAGCGCAAAAGAACATTGGTGCAAATAAAGGGGACTTTTACGCCATAGGCGAGATTCTCCCGCTGCTCAACTGGAAGGTCAGGGCAAAGACTTGGCACCATGCCGGCGTACCCGGCAAGAATACTGGAACGACACCGCACCACACGGTTCTTGCCGTCAACGACGTAAGCCACATCAACCAATCCATCGTCTCGATTTTTGACATTCACGGCAGTAGAATTGAGGCGCAGTCGGACGCTAGCCTCCTTGCGATCGAGACGACCGTAATCAACGACTCTCGTCACAATACTCTCGGCGGCATCGCCTGACACCGCGCTGGGAATAAGGTGACTGACCAATAATCTGGCGACAGACGCGTTCCCGTCGGGAAATATTGGGTAGCGATAGAGATCAGGGTCAACCTCCTCAGCCTCGGCGCCATCAGGCGCAGCCGGTGTCACACTGGTTGCGCCCGGAGCACCTGCTTTCAGTGCTTCGTAAATCGAAACACTTTTTGCACTGACGCCAAACAGGGCCTTAATCCAAGGCTCTGTAATTTTAATTCCGCTTTCGGACATGCCGACTCGCTCCGACAAGAACGTGGCGTAGACGGTCTCGTGCAGGAACTGTTCTCGCTCCTCATTAGGGATGCCCTTCAAAAAATCCGTCTGTGCACCAATGAGGGCTATCAGCCCGGCCTCATCCGCCTCTGCCAACTTGAGCGATCGAATTGCCGCCGAAAAATCGCCAAAACCCGCCCACGTGAGATTCCAGGGACCATTGATAGATCTATCAGTCCCGAAGTCATTGGCATTGAGATATAAACCGTGCTCGGACAAGGGGTCGCTGATCATGTACCCCGGGTCAATCGCCTGCCTGAGGCCAGTAAAGTCAACGCCGATCTCCTCCAGCAACGCCAGAGCCGCATCGCTCATCGCGCCCTGCTCCAAGTTAAGGCTTCCGCCCACACCCAGCAGGGTCCTGCCGTCCGCGGAGAACTCATTGCGCTTGGCGTGACCACCAAAGTCGTCATGGTTGTCGAGTATTAGGATTTTCGCATCTGGCCCGGCGCGTTTTTTAAACAGGTAGGCTGCAGTTAGCCCGCTGATACCCCCACCTACGACCACCAAGTCGTAGACGGTATCAACGGGGGCGAAGTCGGTTGGGCGTTGCCCGTATCGGGCCAAGGCGTGTGCCACTTCATAAGAGCCTGGATGATTACCCCGCATCCCAGTCAGCGAGGGTGGATATCCCACATGCGAAAAAGTCTGACCAGAGCCGGCCAAACTGCTTAAGGGAGAGAGAGCGAGACCACCAGTCACTAGAGCGACCCCGTCAAGGAAATCTCTGCGCGATATCCCTTGTTTACTGTTGTGCGTCATATCGATACCACCCTGATGACTTAACCCTCCGCCGCACTCCAGGCAGTGGTCTCCACGATAATTTTTTCAAGATATTGCTTAGGCATATCCCAGGTGCCCGTCCACCCTTTCGGTACCAAAAATCCGTCACCCGTACTAAAGGTCTGACTGCGGCCATCCTCGGAGGTAAGAATTACGTCACCTCGAAGAACCAGGACGTATTCGTCATAAGGGAATGGTTCGGACACGTTGAGGCGAGCCGCCTCAGCACCGTAGAGTACGGTGACCACTTCCCCCTCATGCAACACCTTCTGCGCATGCTCATTCACCCCAGCAAGAACAACACCCTCTGGCCAGGGTGGTAATACTTCCAAGGTCTCTTCTCGCAGTGCATCCACTAATAAGGGCAGCACCTCAAGGTCAGTCTTAGCTGCGGGGCGTTTGGAGCTAAACGTGGAAACAATAGTGCTCTCACTCTGGTTCCACGCCGCCGTCTCTACAACGATCAACTCTCGAAAAGGGCTAGGCATGTCCCAAGTACCCATCCACCCTTTGGGCACCAAGAAATGGTCATCCGGTCCGTATACCTGGCGATCGCCTGAAACGGATGTCAGGACGACGGTCCCCTCGAGTACTCTCACGAATTCATCGTACGGATAAGGCTCATTGATGCCGATAACAGCAGGCACTGACTCGTAAATGACGACGACAAACTCGCCCTTATGAAGCACTTTTTGCCCATGCACACTTTCACCGGATATCAGCATGCTCGCCGGCCAGGGTGGCAATGCTTGCAGTGCCTCCGCCACTAAGGAGTCTGCCCTGAGCGGCAATATGGACGAGTCAGCTTGCGAG
>JAQXEB010000260.1 GCA_029251065.1 Luminiphilus sp. | reverse complement strand
CAAAGCGGGTGCCGAGATAAACGCCATTAAACAGGTCTTGACCGAGCAACTGAACCAGCGTCGGGACACATTGCATGCCGAGGCGCTGGCGACTCAGCTGTCATCGCAAGCGATCGATGTGACACTACCGGGGCGACATGCTGAGACGGGTGGATTACACCCCATTACAAGAACAATCCAACGAATGGAAACCTTCTTTTCTTCAATGGGTTTTGACGTGGTGGAGGGCCCTGAGGTTGAGGACGACTACCACAATTTCGAGGCGCTCAATATTCCGGCTCATCACCCTGCTCGCGCGATGCACGACACGTTCTATGTTGATGAGACGCGGGTACTGAGAACACACACGTCAGGTGTTCAGGTGCGCACGATGGAAACTCAAGCACCGCCGATTCGTATTATTTGTCCGGGTCGCGTCTATCGGTGTGACTCGGATCTGACCCACTCGCCGATGTTTCATCAGGTGGAAGGGCTTTTGATCGACGAGTCGTCCAATTTTGGGCACCTCAAGGGACTGTTGGAGGAGTTTCTTCATGCCTTCTTTGAGCGCGATGATCTCTCTGTGCGGTTGCGTCCCTCGTATTTCCCTTTCACCGAGCCGTCGGCAGAAGTCGATATTCAGTGCGTAAAGTGCTCGGGTGAGGGGTGTCGCGTTTGCAGTCATACGGGCTGGATTGAGGTTTTGGGCTGCGGAATGGTCAACCCCAAGGTTCTCCAGATGAGTGGCATTGATCCCGATAAATACCGTGGATTTGCCTTTGGGATGGGGGTTGAGCGGCTCTCAATGCTGCGTTACGGGATTGGCGATCTTCGCCTGAACTTTGATAACGATCTGCGCTTTCTCGCGCAGTTTATGTGAGTTAGCACAATGATTATTTCAGAGCAGTGGCTGCGCACTTGGGTCAGCCCTGAGGCGACGACACAAGCCCTCAGCCACAAGTTAACGATGATCGGCCTCGAGGTTGATAGTGTTGCGACTGTTGCCGAACCCTTTTCCGGTGTGGTCGTCGCTGAAATTATCAGCGCTGAGCAGCATCCTGACGCGGATAAGTTGCGTGTTTGTCTCGTTGATGCGGGTGATGAGCATGTTCAAATTGTGTGTGGTGCACCCAATGCGCGCGCCGGATTACGTGCTCCGCTGGCTAAGGTCGGCGCCGTACTTCCCGGTAATTTTAAAATTAAAAAGGCAAAGCTGAGAGGCGTTGAGTCTCAAGGTATGCTTTGTGCCAGTGCCGAGCTGACGATCTCCGAGGATAACGACGGGCTGATGGAGCTGCCGTCTAATGCGCCGGTCGGTGCGGATATTCGCGAGTATCTGAGTCTTGACGACAAAATTCTTGAGTTAGGTTTGACGCCGAATCGAGCGGACTGCTTGAGCGTGCGCGGTGTCGCTCGTGACGTCGCTGTGGCGTTTGATGAGGCCTTGATGGAGCCCGAAATTGCGCCGCTCGCGGCGACGATTGATGATGAATTGCCCATAGCAATTGACGCCCCGGCTAAGTGTCCCCGTTATTTAGGCCGTGTCATCAAAGGTGTGGACCTATCCAAACCCACACCTGATTATATGCGAGACCGGCTGGAGCGCGCGGGATTGCGGTCGATTGACGCAGTGGTCGACGTCACTAATTACGTCATGCTCGAACTGGGTCAGCCACTACACGCCTTTGACCTTGACCAGCTTAGTGGCGGTATCGTTGTGCGTGAATGTCGTGACGCCGAGCAGCTGACGCTTCTCGACGGGACAGTACAGTCACTCGAGGCGGGCACATTACTCATTGCGGACCACGAAAAACCCTTAGCGTTGGCGGGAATTATGGGTGGTGAGAACAGCGGTGTCAGCGAGAGTACAACCAGTCTCTTTTTGGAGAGCGCCTTTTTTACGCCAGAGCTCATGGCCGGGCGGGCACGATCCTACGGCTTGCACACTGACGCCTCGCATCGGTACGAGCGTGGCGTTGACTTCCAACTGCAACGGCAAGCCATGGAGAGGGCTACACAGCTCTTCATCGAAACAGTAGGGGGTGAAGCAGGCCCTGTCACTGAAGTGGCGTCTGATGACGACTTGCCGATCAATGACGCAGTTTTGCTTCGAGAGGAACAGATTGAAAAGCTGTTAGGCCTACGTATTGAGCGCTTTGAAGTTGAACGTATTTTGCAGGGCTTGGGTTTTTGGATTGTCACGCAAGAGCAAGGCTGGCTTTGCACTGCGCCAAGCTGGCGATTTGACATGGGGCTTGAGGTTGACCTCATCGAAGAGTTGGCTCGTGTTATTGGCTACGACGCCATACCGGCTCAGCGCCTCACGGGTGAGCTAATTGCTACGCCTGTGCCAGAGACGCGCCGTGCGCTTCGCAGTGCGAAAAACGATTTAGTGGCTCGCGGCTATTACGAGGCCGTGACCTTCAGTTTTGTTGAACCTCAGTTGCAGGCGACCTTTGATCCTCAAACACCACCTGTGCGCCTGATAAATCCCATTTCGGCAGACCTGGCCGTCATGCGGACCAGTTTGATCCCGGGCCTGTTAAAGGCAATTGCTCATAATGTCAGTCGGCAGCAGAGTCGCGTTCGTCTTTTCGAGACAGGATTACGGTTTATGCCGGGAGACGAAATTGCTCAAACGCCTATGATTGCCCTGGCAGCATCGGGTATGCGAGATGCTGAAGGTTGGTCGACAGGTAAAGATGCGGCTGATTTTTTTGACGTGAAGGGTAGTGTTGAGGCGCTTCTGGCAAGCCTCGGACAGCGACTTTCGTTTGAAGCTCGTGTGTTCCCAGGGCTGCACGATGGCCAAAGCGCGGCTATTTTAGTCGACGGTCATGCCGTGGGTCGCATGGGTACGATTCACCCCAAGGTTGCGAAGTTACTAGGATTACCTGCCAGTACGGTTGTTGCAGAGCTGGAACAGTCAGCAGTGACGGCTCTGGCAATGCCAGAGTACAAAGACATATCGAAGTTTCCAGAGACACGTCGCGACTTGGCTCTGGTCGTCCCCAAGAGTGTGGCGTCGGGCGATGTCATGGCTCTGATTCGTGATGCGGCCGGTGGGTTGCTCACGAAACTTGATTTATTCGATGTTTACCAAGGGACTGGATTGGCTGAAGGAAAGAAGAGTTTGGCGATCGGTTTGACATTCCAAGGTCAAAGTCGCACTCTC
>JAQXEB010000259.1 GCA_029251065.1 Luminiphilus sp. | reverse complement strand
TTGCTTGGCCGAAGATGAAGAAAACAGTCCATTCACACCACTGCATGTGGGGCTTGGGTTTGATCCAGATGACAGCGTGGTGACGGTTCTCGGTGCAGAGGCACCCCACTCGGTTATTTTCTCCGGCGACGGCAATGACCCCGAGAGCTACAAAGCGCTGCTTGAACTCTTAGCCATGGGTTTAGCCAACCCACCCAGCAATAACGGCACCCTCACCGGTGGACATGCCACGGTCGTACTCAACCCAGAACACAGCGCCATTTTGCATTCCGCGGGACTGACTCGAGAGGACATTGCTCAAGCGCTCTATGAGCGTTGTTTTGTGGAAGGTGATGTAGTGAAACGGCTGTTTGGGCAGTTTGCAGGGCCCGATCCCCAGCGGCGAATGGCCTTCAGAAGCCCTGACCAGATTTTAATTTTGCAAGCGGGTGGCAGCGGGCTTTACTCAATGGTCATGCCCTCGTGGTGTGTCGGTGCTCACGCGAACGCCGCCGTCAGCGTCAAAGTCGAGGCTGATATCTTTTGTGAGATTCCCGGCCTCGCAAGCTAACCCTTTTCTGAACCTTTGCCGAGTGACTGGCATACAAAATCCGGACTCAGTAATCGGTCACAACACCCGCTTCGAGGTTACCGTCGAGTACAAACATCTCAGGAGTGAGGGAAAAACGCGCTTCGTAAGCCTTTAATTTGGCGCGCAAATCAGACAGCCCAGTTTTGTGAACGAGCGTTACTGTACAGCCCCCAAACCCAGCGCCGGTCATGCGTGATCCCAGCACGCCCTCGGTCCCAAGGGCCAACTCAACTAAATAATCGAGCTCGTCACAACTGACCTCAAAGTCATCCTTTAACGAACGGTGCGAGGCCGTCATGAGTGCTCCAAAATGCTCGAAATCCGACGCCAGCAGCGCTGCTGATGCATCCAATGTGCGCTGATTTTCACTGATTACGTGTTGGCAGCGCTGACGAACCGTGGGCGACAGTTTGGCACCATGTTCATCAAACAGATCCTGCGTCACATCGCGAAGCGCCCTGACCGACGCCTCGTGTTGCTGAAAAAGGGCAACACCCTCCTCGCACTGCTGCCGGCGTTCGTTGTACGCCGATGACGCGAGTGCTCGCTTCACCTCGCTCGAGATAATAACCACGCGGTAATCACCCAGTTGCATCGGAATACTAACGTGCGAGAGGGAACGGCAGTCCAACAGCAAGGCGTGGTCTGACTGACCGAGCCCACTGGCAAATTGGTCCATGATGCCGCACATGACGTGAGCATAGTGATGCTCGACACGCTGACACAGCGTGGCGACATCGATCCGATTCATTTCAAAACCAAACACGGCCTTAAGGGCCAGCGCAGTAGCCGTCTCAAGCGCCGCCGATGAACTTAAGCCGGCGCCCAGATTTAAGTCACCGTCAATAACCGCCTCAAATCCAGAGGCCACTAGATTTAATTTCCTAAGCTCTTCAACCACACCGAGGACGTAGCAGGACCAGTGACCCGGCACCACCTTCGGCACTTGATCCAGCTCATACTCGATGTGCTCGTGATACCGGACTGACGCGACGCACACCCGTTGATCTGTTCTGGGACGGATCGCGACATAAACGCCGCGATCGACAGTCATGGGAAGCACAAAACCCGCGTTGAAGTCCGTATACTCACCAATAAGGTTGACGCGCCCCGGTGCCATGGCGAGGACGACCCCCTCGTCACTTCCAAAGAACGACGCAAAGCTTGCGCGAATCGAATCAAACATATTTTAAAACCCACCGCCTGCTGCCGGAGAGCCTGGACACCCACGCTCAGCACACAATGATCGCCTCTTTGGAGAGCAACGTAAATTGCACATGATTAACTTAAGCCCGTTAAAACCGCGTTTTTTAACAGCTCTGACCTTGATTGTGGTTGCTGTACTGTCCGCGTGTACGGTGATCGGTCAGCAGGAGTACCCTCGCAGTGACCACTCAGACGGCAACCGCTTTTACAATCGCGACGGTTCCGACAAGGGACTGGCCGATATCAGCCGTTTTTTGTGGGAGAGCCTTTGGAGCGAAGCTGAATGGCCTGAATCAGTCGCAAATCCGGCGGCGGCAGCGATTCCTGATCGCGTCACAGAGGGTATTCGGACCACCTATATCAACCACGCCACCGTACTGATACAAGTGAGCGGACTGAACATCCTGACTGATCCCATTTGGTCAGAGAGAGCCAGCCCCGTCACCTTCGCCGGGCCTAAGCGTATTCGACCACCTGGGGTGGCTATAGAAGATCTCCCCGAGATTGACCTGATTCTTGTCAGTCACAACCACTACGATCACCTCGACACGTCCACCCTTGAGGCATTGCGTCAACACCAAGACAAGGAGCCTGTGATCGTCTCGGGACTGGGAAATGCCTCACTACTGCGACGTGTAGGCTACTCTAACGCGGTTGAATTGGATTGGGGCCAAGCGATTTCGGTGGGACCGGCAAGCGTTCACTTTGTCGAGTGTCAGCATCGCTCAGCCAGAGGCATACATGATCAAATGAGGACCCTCTGGGGCTCCTTCGTCATCGAGACCGATGAAGGGAATATTTATTTCGCCGGCGATACCGGCTACTCACCTCATTTTAGAGCGCAGGGGGAGCGTTTCGGGCCCTTTGCTTTGAGTATTATCCCGATTGGTGCCTATGAGCCGCGATGGTTTATGAAATCCATTCACTTAGATCCCAAAGAAGCGGTGATGGCGCATCAGGACCTCAGCAGCCAGCAAAGCCTAGGCGTTCATTTTGGGGTCTTTCAGCTGACCTGGGAACCTGTGGATCAACCACTCTCCGATTTAACTGAAGCGTTGTCAGGTGCGCAGATTGACCCGGAACGGTTTTGGACGCTGGAACCCGGCGAATTTCGAACCCTGCCCTAAGGGTGCGTCGAACTGCTCAATGTGCACTTCACGTCATAATACGGTTCGCGCTTAGCTCGTGTAATGCGTATCAGAAAGTGCCCTTAGACGTTCTGCCGCCGCTTCCGGGGTAATGTCGCGCTGCGGCTCGCCCAGCATCTCATAGCCCACCATGAACTTCTTGACCGACGACGAGCGCAGCAGTGGCGGGTAAAAATGCATATGCCAGTCCCAAGCATCATGCTCTGCGCCGTCCGTAGGCGCCTGATGCATCCCCGCCGAGTACGGAAAGCTGCATTCAAACAGATTGTCGTACCGCGTGGTCAGGCGCTTAAGAATGTCGGCTAAATCAGATCGCTCTGCATCAGTCATATCGCTCAAGTTTCGAACGTGACGCTTACACAAAACGAGCGTCTCGAACGGCCACGTTGCCCAAAACGGCACCAGCGCAACAAAACTCTCATTGTCGCAAACAAGCCGTAACGCGCGTTCCAGCTCAACAGCCCGGTAATCACCCAGCAATGTGCGTCCGGTCCTCTCGAGGTGAGCCTGCATGCGCTGCGTTTTTTTCGCAGCCTCGTCTGGGACAGTCTGTTGAGCCCATATCTGGCCGTGGGGATGTGGGTTACTGCATCCCATGGCCTCACCTTTATTTTCGAAGATCTGCACGTGGTTAATGCCATCCATCGCGGCAAGTTCTTGATACTGCACCGCCCACACGTCCACAACCTGGCAGAGCTCCTCGTGACTCATCTGCGGTAACGTCAGGTCGTGACGCGGCGAAAAACAAATAACGCGACACAGACCCGACTCACTCGCCGAAACTAAGAGGTCATGATCTGCAGGTGCACTTAAAGGCACGCTGGGCAACAGGGCGCTGAAGTCATTCTGAAAAACATAGGGGCCCGAGTAATCCGGATTTTTGACACCCCCGGCGCGTTCATTACCAGGGCAGAGGTAGCACTTCGCGTCGTAGGCGGGACGAGCGTCAATAGCCGGTCGCTCCTCTTGACCCTGCCACGGCCGTTGACTGCGGTGAGGCGAGACGAGAACCCAGCTCCCCGTCAGTGGATTGAACCGACGGTGCGAGTGATTTTCAGGGTCAAATTGACTCAAAATACCTATCCTTTAACTGAGGGCCAACTCAATGCTCCGTTTGACACTGCCGTCGTCCTCACTTTTTGAGTCGTAACCACCGCAGCTGCACAAGGTCGCAGTGACGCGCTCCTTTGAAATATCGAATATCGTAAATCCATTGACCTCTTCGGTGACCGCCAAGGTCGATGCTTGCAGATCTGCCGGCAGGCTGGCAGATAGACCGCGCGCAAATGACGGCCAGGTTGCATCTGACGTACTGACAGGCCCGACCAGTATCGACGTCAGCGGTGCATCGCTTAAGTCCAGCTCCCCACTGCGGTCAATCTCTATCGCCCCTTGCGCATGAACATCACCCGAAAGCGTAAATCGGGACCGCGGGCGACGTGAAAGTGCGCTTAATAGCCTTTGGTGCTGCACCCACCAGCCTCGTTGCCACAAGTACTTTTCTGCCGCACTCGTCAGAACACCTTGGGTCGTGCCCAACAGGTCATTGGTCACCAAACCCGTGAATCCCTCGGGCGCCACAACGTCAGGGTACCACTCTCGCCACTTACCCGCAGTCCAACCAAAAGGGTGGGAGGGTACTAACGCGAAGTGCGTCGCGTTAGACGACTTAATTCGATTAAGGACCCATTGCTCAACAGAGGCAGGCAAGAGCACTGGCGAGGGTCCACTGGTTGTCATGTGACCCGCACAGTCCAGTAAAGGCGCCTCAAAAAGAGACCCGTAGCGCATTACGCCAAAAGATCGTTCAAACGTTTTCGACGGTGCGTTAGGCAGTGGCGGATAGTAAAGGTTTGCCACAGCGTCATGGGCCGCTCGACTAAAATCATCCGCAGGAAACGTCACTAACTCTTTTTCGGCGTCATCATTCTCAAAGTAGTCGTGATCATCAGAGATAAAAAAGATGGGCGTTGATTTAAACCGTGTCCCATACAGGTCGGCTATTTGTTCATTGGCAATGCGTTTCAATACCCGCTCATTGCTGGTGCCGATCAGCGGCGCGGTGCGGTCAAAGGCACCGTATCGTGCCCGTAAATACGCACCGATAACCCATCGCACCAAGGCCGATCGTCGTCGTCCCAGCGGCGGTATTTCACCGCCACGCAGATCCCAGTAAATGTGATCACCAATTGCAATCACCGCGTCGGGCGACCGGCTCAATAAGTCGTCGAGCAACCGTTGCCGAAACGTATGGGGCTTGAAAAACTGTAGCCCATTAAAACCAAACCCATCGCCCCCGCCAGCACAGGTAAATGCGCCAAGGCGCAAGGAGGCCACGTCGTCATTTTCCGCGGGAAATGTCTTCAAGGGCCACACATCGCCTATTACTCGCTCCCCTGAGACCAACTGAAGTTGATAGGTTGTTGAAGGCTCAAGTGCCGAAGCTGAAAATGAGAAGTGCCGGCCCTCACTGTCCATGGATCGACCCGGGCAAGACAGACCGCCTATCATCAGCACCAGCGAGGTCTCGGGGCGCGCAAGGGACACCGACACCCAAAGCTGGGTGTCAGTAACGCAAGGTAATATGTGCCTCACCGCTTGACGACCAACCGGTGCGCACCCCATCAGGGCTGCGGCTGGAGCCAGAGCCGCGGACAGCGCGAGGAAGGTGCGTCTAACGAGCTCTACTGACATGTTAAGCCTCGGTCTTGCGCTCGATTGAAATGACACTTACTTGCTGGGAAGCCTTCAGGAGCCTCACACATCGCACTTACCATTCACGTATTTGAGGGCGCGAACAAAAATACAAAGTCATTCCAAAGGACAGAATAGAGATTGGCGCTGTGTAGAACAAAACATGCATGGTGGTCTCAACCACCGCCGTTGCTTGACCGGCTACGACCTCGTCAAACCGCCAGGCCCAGGCACGATAGTGAAGACACAGAGCAAATCCCCAGGCGCCACACAATAAGCCAACGCTGTGAACGTGCTTTCGAACGCTTACCCCAGCCCACAACAGCAGCGCGACAGCAATATAGTCGGGCAACAAGCCGGTCAGCGACTGCCCGTACTGCACAGTAAACAAGGTCTCAAGTACGAAGTGAACGCAGCCCATTGCAATAGAAAATGTCGCAAAGCGCCGGATAAAGTTCTTATTATTCATACAAAGGAGGTTACCCGCTCACTAGGAGTGGTCAAGCCCGGGTTGGCAACCCTCTATGGCAGTAACCGCTGAGCGTTACTCATCAACCGGGTTGGCAGCTTTGACCTGATCTCCCGATTGATCAACCGCCCAGTTACCGGTTGATCGTTTGAGCTGCTCACGAGAGGCGATGGCCCGGACAAAGGGGTGATTGGGCTCTATTGTTTCAAAATAGTCGACGTAACAAACGATTAACTCCCCCAGTACCGTGTCCTCAAAAATAAGACGCTCCGAATAACCGGCCTCGTACTCTCCTGGTTGCGCGGTCAAGGCCTCAGAGTAGAACGCTTTGAGGTCTTCTAAGGCACACTTGAGCCAAACAGGATCAGGGAAATCCTGATTCTGATCGTCTGGCCATAATGTGAGCCCTTCTATGATGTCTTCAACACTAGAGCCGCTAACACCGACGGTCGTCCGGCCTCGTCGTTTGAGACCTAACTCATACCACGGGGTTAAGGTACCCATTTCACGTCGTAATCGACCGCGCCACGAGTGATCGTCATTCTTTTGCTGGAAACTCACAGGGCAGGCGGGCGGTGGCGTCTCCACATCGGGTAGGTCAATACCATAGTCCTGTAGAACCGGACCCTCTGCTGCATCGAGTAAAGCCAGCGTGTGCTGAATGACCTCGGTTTGGAAGGCTGTATCGCCTGGCTTACCGAGCGGCCTGCCCAAAGGAAAACTGACCCAGAGGATACGCGGCGGCTTCATGGATAGGGCAATCTCTCGAAACAGTGCAATGCCTGTGGTTTGAATACCCTCGGACTCAAGGTAGTAGGAAATACCGCAAACTGTTCGCGAGCAATTGGGGCAGACAGGGACGATAAACGCAGCATCAACACCGTCAGCCTTCAAACGCGTTGCAAGATCTCGCACATTGTCTTCGTAGACATTGGGCAACAATCCACCGCCCATAAAGCTGTAGTTGATGTCTGCCAGTGAGCCTATAACACCTGCAGCCTCAAGCTCTTTGAACCGATCGATGGGAAAAACGACGTTGATGTCTTCCTGAAAACCACTGCGGTCAAAATTGACCGATGAGTGGGTCATTAAAAGGTCGGCCGAGTCGAGGTCTTTGGGGATCGCTCGATAACTTGAATCGATAAAGTCAAAACTACTCTCCTCTCGGTAATTGAGCCCCGCTGTAGTAACAATGGCAACTCGCTTTTCCTTGAGCAATTTTTCACTACTCACCCAGGGCAGCTCTCCCAGTGGTGACATCAACTTACTCATCAGGTGATTCCGCTCGTACTCGGGCATATCCGCTAGCTTAACCATGGCGTTTTTCCCTCATTGCTGCGACTGCTCACCAAACAGCATCTGTCGCGTTCTTGGGTGCAGAAACGGAAGCCCTGCAGCCACGATACAGCCCAGTGTGATTAGCATGACTCGACCCAGATTCAGGTCGAGCACCGACCCGCCTAGAAGCGCGTAAATACTCGCGCGAATCGGGGATGCAACCACCATGGTTGCCACAAATGTTGTGAAGTGAAAGCGAACCGCACCTGCAACGATGGTCATTGGACTCTGAGGCCCAAGCGGGTGAACAGTAATCAGAAAAAGCGCCGCTACCCCGCCTCGCGACAGCACCTGCTGCAGTCGCTCGTTACGCTCGCCCAAGCGTTCTGTCACCCAAGCGCTGCCAAAGTAACGGCCGACACCGTACTGAAAAACACCTGAGAGTGTGAGTCCAATGCCGCCCCAGATAATGGCTTCGACCAAGCCAAACGCCACGCCACCAAGGATCAGAACGACATGCGTGGACAAACCCATAAACAAGCGAATAACCATGAGCAGTATGTAAGCGAGTGGACCCCGCCAGCCGAGCGACTCGATCCAACCCCGGAAATCGTGCACCGATTCAACGCTCAGTTCGATGCCAAAATGCTGGGTGAGTACTCTTCCTAACAGCACCAATCCAATAAGCGGACCGACAAACGCAAAAAATGATAACCACGACCTCATAACAGGATTCTCGCAACTTGACTCCGTTCGCTCGTCGGCATCTAGGTGGTTCGTGCCAGAACCTGACAGCGCAGCAACAGCCGTCTTTGAGACGGGTCGATCGACGTGCGCTTGTGCAGGCAACGGCGATTATCCCAAATAATGACATCCCCCGGCGTCCAATTTTGTTCAACAACATAATCCGCTGGCGTCGCATAGGCCCATAGGTCGTCTAAAATCGCCTCACTCTCCTTGAGCGGTAAACCCGGAACATAGGCCCATTCGCGACGCCCTAAGTACAAACACTCCTCCCCCGTCTCATCGTGAACCCTCACCATGGGATGGATAGCGCCCGGTGCATCACGCGCATCATCAAATGCATCAAAACCGGGCCGCAGATTGCCAACGCTGTCATGCGCCGCATTGTGTTTAATGGTCAATCCCGTAATTTGCTCGCGCAAGGCCTGCGGAAGCCGTGCAAGAGCCGCGCGCTGATCGGCAAAAAAAGTGTCGCCCCCGTTTTGAGGGATCTCTACTCCCAGCAATACACTTGCCGGCGGTGGGGTCTCGATATAAGTCATGTCCGAGTGCCATGTCGCCTCAGCATCGCCTAGCCCACCAATAGGCTTTCCTGCAACCTTGATATTCGAAATGGGTGTGACGTAAAGATTATCAATGTTCGCTTTTTGTGCATCACTCAGTCGTCCCGTCGGCATTTCTTCTAGCGGACCAAAGCGCTGACTGAACGTTTGAAGTGAATCCTTGTCGAGCGACTGACCTTTAAATCTCAGTACACCATACGTCAGCCACGCAGTGTAAATCGCATTAAACGCATCATCAGCTAAAGCGGCGAGATCCACACCTTGGACGTCAGCTCCAAAGCCCTCACAAATCGGCACTATTTTCAAAGAATCTGCCATTTTCAAAGCGTCCACAACCTCCAATCCATCGTTTATTGTTATACGTTGTGATGCGAGTCTTGGCCAAACTGATAGCCAGCACCCTATAAAATGGCACTTTATATGCCATTACAACCATACGACAATGTTTTAAAAGAGGTCAACATTATGCAGATCGACGGATCCTGCCACTGCGGCACCATCACCTGGCGAGCCACTGCTAATCCCAAACTCGTTGCCGTCTGTTATTGCAGCGACTGCCAGACCTTCGGCTCATCGGCGTTTCAGTATGCGGCGCGCGTATCACGCGACAGCTTTCAGGTCACTCAAGGACAGCTCAAAGCGTATGAAAAGCTGGCGGACAGCGGGAATGCGCGTCATTACAGTTTCTGTGGTGACTGTGGTTCCGGTATTCACACGAGCAGTGCTGAGGGCGACGGTCTTTTGTCCCTGAGGCTGGGTGGATGCAGACAAAAAGATCAACTGCCCCCGCAAATTCAAATTTGGTGTGGTTCAGCGCCTGATTGGGTGTCTGTTACGGGTAATGTGAAGCTCGACAAACAAGGCTAATAGACCGGGGCTGCCCTATCCAGGGTGTTTAGATCTAGTGTCGCCCCACAAAATCGAGCTGCCGCCACGCTTCAAAAACCGCGACGGCAACCGCATTAGATAGATTCAAACTTCGACTTCCAGGCAACATGGGCAGACGCACAATGTGACGTTGCTCAAACAGCGCCAGTATGTCTCCCGACAGACCTTTGGTTTCAGACCCGAACACCAGTGAATCACCGTGCTGATAGATCACCTCCGAATGGACAGTCTCACCGCAGGTCTCTATGGCGATTAGGCGTCG
>JAQXEB010000258.1 GCA_029251065.1 Luminiphilus sp. | reverse complement strand
TAAATATTGGCCTCGTCGCTGCGCAGTTCCCAGTCTTCGGATCGATCGGCCGAGAAAAATATCTCTTTGCTGTCCAGAGTCCACGCCAGTCTTCCAAAGTGGTTAAAGTCACCTTCAGTAAGCTGTCGCGCAACGCCGCCGTCGGCCGGAATCACGAACACATGACGGTGTGCTGGATCGACAATACCCCGGCCATCGTATTGATAGCGGGTGGTCGTCACCGTCACGGGTGCCTCTGCCCAGCGAGCGCCCTCTGGTGCGGTCCGTCGCTTGGCAATAGGCTTGGTCTTCTTCTTCACGTCCATGGTGAACGCCAGCCACTTGCCATCGGGTGACCACGCCAAATCAGACGGTGATTGCTGCAGCTTTGAGATGACGGTTGTCTGTTGGGTTTCCATCCACCGGACGTGAATTTGTGAGGAGCCGGTGTCACGCGACAAAAAGGCAAGTTTACGACCATCGGGTGACCAGCGAGGGGACGTACTTCGTCCTGAGCCTGCACTGAGCGGCCGGTGGAAGTCTCCGTCCACGGACACCTCCCAAAGATCAGCTCGTCCCGTATCACTCATTATCTCAAAGGACCGTCGAACATAAACAATGGATTGACCGTCCGGTGAAACCCGGGGATCCGAGGCCCACTCAAGCTCAAATACGTCCATTGCATCAAAAGGAGGGTATTGTTCTTCGGTCTGTGCGATGGCGGACCAGGGCAAAAAGAGCGCGATGGCGGTCAGTGCGTATTTCCAGCCGGTAAATCGCGTGAAGTCGGTGTCCATAGTTATCGTCTCGTGTCCGCGGACCACCCGGGTCGGTGAGTGTGCGGTATTCCTATTTACGACAGATGTGTCGCCTCTCTTTTTCAGTACGGTAAGAGTCTGTGTTTAGTTTTTATTGTGCCGTTGTTCACCCCTTCGGGGTCGGGTCGGGCAAGTCCAAAGCCAAGGGTAAGCAGGAACTGATCAATACATGCCTGTCGGGCGACTATTGCTCGCAAAACGATGATCAGATAGTTTCGAGGCGCTAATGATGCGCATAGATGTGCATAAGGATAATCCCTAACGAATTGTCGTGTTGACCTCTGCGTTACGCTGGGGGTACTGATTCGCCACTAAGGACGAGTGATTTTTTACATGCACCAGCCATTTTCTCACCTGAGGGCCTTGGCGTTCTGGCAAACGCCAGAAGTGACCGGCTGGCAACGCCTAGCGGCGCACTCGCCATTACACAGTTGGCGGACGAGCGCAGACGCTGAAACGGGTATGCCCTCGACTTCTCGGCGCTCGTTAGACGGCTCATGGCAGTTTGAGTACTTTTCATCGCCCAACGATGTTCCTGACGATTGGCCGTCTACAGCAGTGTCGGCAGACACGGTCGAGGTGCCCGGCCATTGGCAGCTCCAAGGTTATGGGCGGCCGGTTTATACCAACGTTAAATACCCCTTTCCTGTAACACCGCCTCGGGTTCCCGAGCAAAATCCAACGGGCTGCTATCGTCGTGACTTTTTCCTCGAAGAGCGGGACCTGGGCGATCAGGTTCGGCTTGTTTTTGACGGTGTAGACAGCGCCTTCTTCGTTTGGTGCAACGGGCAACTTGCCGGTTATTCGCAAGACAGTCGACTGCCCGCTGAATTCGACATTAGTGCGCTGGTTCACCGAGGGGATAATCAGCTGGCCGTCATGGTGCTGCGTCTCTGTGATGGTAGCTACCTAGAAGATCAGGATATGTGGAATCTTTCTGGGATTTATCGCAGCGTATCCCTGCTCTTTAAGCCACGGGTTCATATTAGTGATCTGCGGGTGACGGCCACTCTCGATGAGCACTATCAAGCGGGTATTTTGCAGGTCGAGGTGCTGTGTAATAGACCTCATTCCGGTCGTGTTCAAGTTTGTCTGTTTGATCAAAATGGGGCGCAAGTGCTGCGCCATGAACAGCCAATTGGCACGCCAGCCGTGGACGAGCGTGGACGCTACAAGGACCGTGTTCGTCTGGCGCTTGAGGTCCCCTCTGCGAGTCCATGGAGTGCGGAGCGGCCAACCTTGTACCGGCTGGTCGCGTCACTGCTCGATAATGAGGGTGAATTGCGTGAGTGTGAGGCCGCAACCATTGGCTTTCGTACCAGCGAGATTGTTGACGGGCAGCTCCTTCTCAACGGAAAACCGCTGATGATCCGAGGGGTCAATAAACACGAGCATCATCCTGAAACGGGCCATGTCGAATCGCTGGCTCAGGTTGAAGCCGACATCCGATTAATGAAGCAGCATAATTTCAACGCCATCCGTTGCTCGCACTATCCTCATCAGACGGGTTTGTATGCGCTGTGTGATCGACTCGGCATGTACGTCGTGGATGAGGCGAATATTGAGACACACGGACTTATTCCGATGAGTCTCTTGTCGGACGACGATGCGTGGGCGGCGGCTTATCTTGACCGTATGAGTCGCATGGTTCGGCGCGACTTTAATCATCCGAGCATCATTATTTGA
>JAQXEB010000257.1 GCA_029251065.1 Luminiphilus sp. | reverse complement strand
GTTGCGATCCTTCGTGGGCGATCGTTACCGCCGATTAAGATTACACCGGAGTCCGCATTTTACGACTACCAGGCGAAGTATGTGTCGGGAACGACACGCTTTGAGTGCCCGGCGCCGTTGAGCGTGGACGAGACACAAGCGCTGCAGGCGCTGGCCTACGCTGCATTTGTCGCGTCGGGCGCTGAAGTGTGGGGACGTGTCGACATGATTCGTGGTGCAGACGGTTGGCAGTTACTTGAGGTCAATACAGTACCGGGTATGACAGAGCACAGCCTGGTTCCCAAGGCTGCTGAGGCCGCAGACATGCGTTTTATTGATCTGCTCGATGAAATTTATTTGGGGTCTAGGGAGTTGCGTCATGCCGCGTGAAATCAACCGACAGTCCAGCCGTCCCGTCGGTACTCGCTGGGAGCGCTTTCTGCGCAGTGTTAAGCGCATCGTCACTGCCGTCAGTTTTATTGTCATCGCTGCCGTTGTAGGGCTGTTGACTCAACGCGCTACCGATATGCCAGTGCAAGAAATTGCGATCTTAGGGGACATGCAGCACGTGTCTCGCGCCACAGTAGAGGCGGTTATTGGTCCGCACGTGAGCGAAGGCTTCCTGTTGACAGATCTCGCTGAGATTCGCACTGACCTTGAGGCGCTGCCTTGGGTGTTTGAGGTGAAGGTGCGCAGAGAGTGGCCGGGCACGGTTCACGTACACGTCACCGAAGAACAGCCGATCGCACGTTGGGGCGAGGCGGCCTACATCAATCCGCACGGTGTTGTCTTTGATGGCGCCTCGTTCGATCGCTACGCCGAGCTGCCTCAGCTGTGGAGTGAGCACAGTGCACCGGTCGCGCTCATCGAACAGTTTAAGTTATTTCAGATGCTCCTGACCCCCCACGGTTTGGGTGTCTCGGTTCTCAAGGAGGATCGGTTGGGACAAATATCGGCCGAGCTCACCGATGGGACGAGCGTGCAATTTGGCGACAAGGACTTCGCGCAGCGCGTCCGTCGCTTTGCTGTGTTGCTCGGTCGTGAGGCGCAAGAGAATTCGATTACGCGAATAGATTTTCGGTACGAGCGCGGAGCAGCGGTTCTGCGCCAGCAAAAGCAATTTGCAGTGACCACAGTAGCCCAAGAGCGAGGAGGTCGGTAATGACAGCGAATGAAGAGAAACGAATGATCGTTGGACTGGATATAGGGACGTCCAAGGTGGTTGCTGTAGTCGGTGAGGTTGATGCTGATGGGACCATTGATATTGTCGGCATTGGGTCTCACCCGTCCAAGGGATTGAAAAAGGGCGTTGTCGTCAACATTGAGTCGACCGTTAATGCCATTCAACGGGCGGTGGAAGAAGCCGAGCTGATGGCGGGTTGTCAGATTCACTCGGTGTATGTCGGCATTGCCGGCAATCACATTCGATCGATGAACTCTCACGGTATTGTTGCGATTAAAGACCGTGAAGTTGAGCGCGCCGATATCGGGCGAGTGATCGATGCGGCGCAAGCCGTTGCGATACCTGCAGACCAGAAAATTCTCCACGTCCTCCCGCAGGAGTTCGTGATCGACAATCAAGGCGGCATTAAAGAGCCCCTGGGCATGTCAGGTGTTCGCCTCGAAGCCAAGGTACACCTGGTCACGTGCGCCGAAACGGCCGCACAAAACATCGAAAAATGTGTTCAGCGGTGCGGTTTGGAGGTGGACGCCATTGTCCTAGAGCAGTTGGCATCGAGTTACTCGGTGATCACCGATGACGAACGCGACCTCGGTGTGTGCATGGTGGATATCGGGGGTGGGACGTCAGACATTGCCATCTTCACCGAGGGTTCTATTCGGCACACAGGGGTTATTCCCATCGCGGGCGATCAAGTCACGAGTGACATTGCAATGGCCTTGCGCACACCGACCCAGCACGCAGAGGAAATCAAAATTCGATACGCCTGTGCGCTTGCTCAGCTCACAGGGCCCGACGAGACGATTAAGGTTCCCAGCGTGGGCGATCGCCCGCCGCGCGATCTGTCGCGTCAGTCCTTGGCGGAGGTTGTTGAGCCTCGCTACGACGAGCTGTTCACGCTGATCCAAGGTGAGACGCGACGCTCGGGTTTTGAAGACCTTATACCCGCCGGCATCGTGCTGACCGGCGGGACTTCCAAAATGGAGGGCGTGGTGGAACTTGCTGAAGAGATTTTCCACATGCCGGTACGAGTCGGTGCGCCGCAGTACACGCGCGGCATGCACGACATTATTCGTAATCCGATTTACGCAACAGCGGTGGGGCTGCTGCTGTCGGGTGCAAAAGAACTTCATGACGGTGCGCAGCTTGCTGCGGGTCGCAAGAAGACCAGCGGTTTGCTGGGTGGGTTGCGCAATTGGTTTGGACGCAACTTTTAAAAGAGTAAGGGGATATTCGGGAGACCGAATAATTTCAAACGGGGAGAAATAAAATGTTTGAACTAGTAGACAATGCACCGCAAAACGCGGTTATCAAGGTGATTGGTGTTGGCGGTGGCGGTGGTAACGCGGTTCGTCACATAATCGAGCACGATATTGAAGGCGTAGACTTCATTTGCGCCAATACGGACTCGCAAGCGCTGGCAGACATCGACTCTAAAACGATTCTGCAGCTGGGTAACACGATTACTAAGGGGTTGGGTGCAGGTGCCAATCCGGAAATTGGTCGTGCGGCAGCACTCGAAGACAGAGATCGAATTGCCGAGTCTTTGCAGGGCGCGGATATGGTTTTTGTCACTGCTGGAATGGGTGGCGGTACGGGTACGGGCGGTGCACCTATTGTCGCGGAGATTGCGCGTGACATGGGTATCTTGACCGTGGCAGTGGTCACTCGACCGTTCAGCTTCGAAGGCCGAAAGCGTTTGACCATTGCAGATCAAGGTCTCAAAGAACTTGAACAGCATGTTGACTCACTGATTACCGTGCCCAACGAGAAATTGCTCGAAGTTATGGGCAAAAACACCAGCTTGTTGGATGCGTTCAAAGAGGCCAATGACGTGCTCTTTGGGGCAGTCCAGGGTATCGCGGACCTGATT
>JAQXEB010000256.1 GCA_029251065.1 Luminiphilus sp. | reverse complement strand
AGACGGTATCGTTGCGAAGAGTGCTTGGCAAATCAATGGGTCCCGGGCAAGTGTCTTGCCTGGGACTTGGGTTATGCCGAGGTCAACAGTTTTTATCGTGCCTTTCGTCGATGGACCGGGAAAAACTATAGTGACGTTAAATTACTGCTTATCTGACGACGACAATTCTCTCTCAGCGGGCTCAAAGCGCCCCAGTTGTTCGTCGATCCAGTACCCAACCCACTCGTGAATCGCCGCTGTGCTGGTGCTCAAGTGATCGACCGTTGGCATCCATCCCGGTATTAGTCCTGGATACTGATGGACTCGGTGATCGGTTGCGACGGCGGTGACTTTAAAACCTTGCGCGCCAAATAGGGCCGCCGCGCGACGCATGTGAAGCGCTGAGGTGACTAATAGAACGTGCTGCGCCCCCGACAACAGTGTCACCAAATTTGCCGCTTCGGCACGGGTGGTGAGGCTCGTCTCTTCTAACACAATTGATTCAGACGGCACGCCCAATCGGAGAAGAACGTCACGCGATCTGATCGCGCCGGGTACAGATCCTCGAGATGCGCCGCCGCTCACGGCAATCCGAGGCGCCTTTTGGGCCTTCCACAACTCGGCGCCAACCAATACACGATCAGCGGCATCATTTAGATCGCCCCAACGACCGTACTGGCCCTCTGCCTCGATACCACCACCGAGAACAATGATGACGTCTCCATTGGGGAGTTCTTCGGGAGAGAACGCCGAATAGCGTGCCTCAAGGGGTGCCGCAATCATTTCGACCCCCATTTGAGTCGATGGAAAATACAGCACAGCCACGGCTAAGAATGTGCAAAGACCCGCCGCTGCTCGGTTACCGCGCAGCTGTCCCCACAGCGAAAGGCCAACAAAAAACAACCCCAATGACAGTGGATAGACGAAAAGCGATAGGATTTTCGTCACCATGAGCATCACGCGTAGGGGCTCCTCAGTACAATCGTTTCCGCACGGTCGGGCCCTGTCGAAATAATATCAATGGGGGCACCCACTAACTCTTCCACTCTGGCGATGTAGTTTCGCGCGGCGAGTGGCAAATCCTCGACTCGCTGCGCGCCAACTGTCGATTCATGCCAGCCGGGCAGCTGCTCGTAGACCGGGCTCAGGTCCGCGTAATTTTCCGTGCTGCCCATGACCGGCTTACCCTCGGCATCGGTGTATCCAATACACACTGAAATCTCATCGAGACCGTCCAGTACGTCCAACTTGGTCAAACACAAGCCCGAAATCGAGTTGATCTGAACAGCACTCTTAAGCGCGACCGCGTCAAACCACCCGCATCGCCTCGGTCGCCCCGTGGTCGCACCGAACTCGTGGCCTCGTTCGGCCAAACGGCGTCCCACGTCATCGAACAGTTCGGTCGGAAAGGGGCCTGATCCGACGCGTGTCGTATACGCCTTTGTAATCCCCAGGACATAATCAAGGTAAAGCGGGCCAAATCCCGAACCGGTTGCCGTGCCACCCGCGGTGGTGTTTGAGCTGGTCACGTACGGGTACGTACCATGGTCAATATCGAGAAGCGACCCTTGGGCACCCTCAAACATAATATTTTCACCTGCGATCCGGTGCTCGTGCAGACGTGAGGTTACGTCAGCCATCATCGGCAGCAGCTGCTCACACTCCGCTAGGCTCGTGGCGAGTACATCGTCAAATTCAAGCGGTTCAGCGCCGTAGTAATGAACCAACGCCTGATTGTGATAATCCAAAACTTCTCGCAGGGTATCCGCAAATTTTTGTCGGTCTCTGAGATCACCCAAGCGTAGTCCACGTCTTGCGACCTTGTCTTCGTAGGCAGGCCCAATGCCTCGACCTGTGGTGCCAATCTTCTTCTTACCTCGCCGCTCTTCTCGCGCTTGGTCCAGTGCAACGTGATACGGCAATATTAAAGGGCAGGCGGAAGAAATTTTAAGTCGGTCTCGAACAGGAACACCGCGCTCCTCAAGTTGCTTGATCTCTTTTAACAACGCCGCCGCTGACAACACCACGCCGTTGCCAATAAGGCACTCAACGTTTTCGCGCAAAATACCCGACGGAATGACGTGTAAAACGGTCTTTTCACCGTCTATAACAAGCGTATGGCCGGCGTTATGACCGCCTTGAAAGCGCACTACGGCGGTCGCCTGCTCGGTCAGCAAATCGACGATCTTGCCTTTGCCTTCATCGCCCCATTGCGTCCCTATTACGACGACATTACGACCCATTAGTTGCTCTCCATTGGCTCCACAAGCCATTCACTCTCACGATTTACCAACTGATGACTGCATCGAACATCAATTTCACCTCCGACGGCTTTCACCACCACATGACCCTTTGTTCGAAGCTCCGACTCTTTGCGCATCAACCCGTGACACGTGTCGACGGGCGATGAAATGCAGGTGGCCTGACTTTTCGGCAGATGCGCAAGCGACGACCACGCTTTGAGATCGATCGCAAAACCAGTTGCCGGTCGTTTGCGACCAAACACCTCGCCCACACCGTCATAACGACCGCCCTTGGCAATCGCAGCACCAAGCTCTCGGGCGTATAATGCAAAGACAATGCCTGAGTGATAACGATAGCCGTGCGCTTCGGTTAGATCGATATAAACGCTAATGCCACTGTCTGCTCGCTCGCAGCAGCTGAGCACAGTCTCTAAATCGCCGATGACTTCATTGACACCGGCAACATCGCCAAACACTTCTTTCGCACGACTGAGTACGTCTAGACCACCGTGCATCGAGGCCAGTTGCGACACTTTTAGTTGCTGGTCTCGATCAAGCCCCGTCAATAACTTGTCGAGTTCAGAGTTGGCTTTACGCGCAAGCAGCGCCAGTATTTCTTCTTGCAGCTCAGCACTTAAACCCGCCGAATCCAGGACGAGCTGGCAAAATCCGACGTGACCAATGTCAAAGGTAATCTCAGACAGATGACTTTTACGCACCAAAGATAGTGCTAACTCGACGATCTCGATATCTGCATCGATGCCCGCACAACCAAATATCTCAGCCCCTAACTGCACTGGGCTTCGATCGGCAGGAATCGTATTCGCGACGCTTTTGAGCGTTGAACCTGCGTAGCACAGTCGTGACACGCCGGCTCGACCAAGACTGTGTGCGTCGATACGAGCAACTTGAGGCGTTATGTCAGCGCGCACGGCCAACGTTCTGCCTGTCTCTCTGTCTGCAAACTTACAACTGAGAACTTCAAGGTCTGCGCCCAGCCCGACCAACAGTGAATCGGCAAACTCCACCAACGGCGGGACAACGTATTCGTAGCCCCACGTCGCACAGGTGTCTAATAACAAACGTCGACAGCCTTCGACACGGCCCGCCTGCTCAGGCAAAAGCTCATCGATCCCGTTAGGGAGCAACCATCGTGTTGTATCACCCATCTCTTAGTCCAAACGCTGAAGGCCGGGGTTGCATGCAACCCTGTGACTGTACGCTGGCATTATCGCCGGTACAGCCGCAGAGTTACAGCAGAAGATTACTGACCGGCCTTTGGGTCTCTCAAATACTGAAAGAACTGGCTGTCCGGCTGTAACAGCATAATGTCGCCACCACCCGCAAACGTCGTTTGGTAAGCGTTCAAGCTTCGGACGAATGAGTAAAACTCAGGATCACGATTAAAGGCTTCAGCGTAAATGCGCGTTGCGTCTGCATCGCCGCTACCCCTTATAATTTCCGCATCTCTCACCGCCTCCGCTTCGAGTACCGTGACCTTTCGATCAGCCTCTGCACGCATGCCTTCGGCGATCTCCTTACCCTCAGAGCGAAGTTCTCGAGCTTCCTTTTCTCGTTCGGCGTTCATTCGTCGATACACCGACTGGGACACCTCATTTGGGAGATCAATTTTTTTCACACGAACGTCGATGACCTCGATACCCAGCCTATCCAACACCGTTTCGTTAAGTCGCGCTTTCACCGCCTCCATGAGCTGGTCTCGCTCACCAGAAACAACCTCTTGAACAGTGCGACCCGCTACCTGGTTTCTCAGATCATCGTTAATCCGCTGGGACAGTAGTGCCGCCGCTCTGAATTCCTCGCCATTGGTTGCCGTGTAGTACTTGGAGGTGTCGACCACGCGAAACTTGGCGTAGGAGTCCACAATCAGTTGCTTCTGTTCCTGAGTAAAGAAACGCTCAGGCGTTGAATCGACCGTCAAAATACGACCGTCGAACTTTCGAACAGAATCCACAAAAGGGACCTTGAAGTGCAGTCCGGGCGCAAGATCTGCCCTCACCACTTCTCCAAACTTCAGCAATACCCCGCGCTGTGTCTCACTGATGACATAAATCGAGTTGCTGAGAACGAAAAACCCCAAAAAGAACAGCGTTCCAATAATATTTTGTCTAGACATGGTTAACGACCTCCTCGCTGGTTACGACCATTGAGGTCACGCCGAAGCTGCTCTGTTACAGCGTCGGTGACCTCACGAAGTTGCTCAGACGTCAGGCCACGACTCATTGCGCCTGGCAAGACGCCACTACCCGCAGACGGGGCCATCTTATCGAGCGGCAGGTACATCACGTTATTACCGCCTTCAACATCGACCATGACTTTATTGGTCTTTGAGAGCACAGACTCAAGTGCATCAATGTATAGACGCTCTCGCGTCACCCTGGGTGCCTTCGAATACTCATCAAGCAGCTGGTCAAAGCGCTGCGCTTCACCGGTCGCTTTCGCAATCACCTGCTGTCGGTAAGCCTCTGCCTCCTCCTCAATTCGCTGCGCACGACCTCGTGCTTCGGGGACAATGCCGTTGGCATAGGACTCTGCCTCGTTCTTGACCCGCTCTTCATCTTCCCGCGCTTTAATCACGTCATCGAAGGCCTCTTGGACCTGAGTCGGGGGGCTGGCATCGTCAATGTTGACCTTCTGCACGTTGATACCCGTCGTGTAGTTTCGCAGGTACAGTTGCAGTCGCTCTCTCACTTTCACGGCAATTTCAGCACGACCTTCTGTTAATACCAAGGCCATGGTGCCGTCACCGACGACGTGACGCAGTGCGCTTTGCGCCGCATGCTGCAGTGATCGCTCCGGGTCACGCACTTCAAGAACGAAGTTTTTGGGATCGTTAATGACGTACTGCACGGACATGCTGACATCAACAATATTTTCGTCCTGTGTCAGCATGGTTTCTCTAAACTGAGCTGAACGAACCTGTGTAATGTTCACGCGTGTGAGTGTGTCGATACCCCGCGGATACCAAAACAAGCCCGGCTGTGCTGTTTTGCTGTATTCGCCGAGCCTGAGCACGACAGCACGCTCTTGCTCGCCAATCTGAGTGAGGCCTAAGAGCCCCCAAATTGTGAGGGCAACAATCGCTACGATACCGGCGAGACCGCCCATTCCCTTAGCGCTGCCACCACCCGAACCACCGGACCTGCGGCCAAATAAGCCGTTCAGCTGTGCTTGCAGTTTACGAAGGGCCTCATCAAGATCCGGAGGACCCTGATCCTTGCCACCCCAAGGATCGCGCGGGCCATTGCCGCCATTGGGCTCGTTCCATGACATATCTGATTCCTCGATTAATAGTGACGATAGTCTAACAAAACCTGTGGTGATAAGGGGGTATCATCGACGTGATAACGTCAAAAACTGTACCGGGTCTTCAACCGCGTCCAATCCGCCTCCGGCAAATGGACGTTTAATGCACTTCCACCCGCCTCAAGCCATTCTTCCGACTTCACTGCCCCCAACTCATACAGCGCAGCACGGAGCTTCCCTTGCGCCGGGGTCAACTCGATACAGGCCTTAAAAAAGTCACCCGCGAGACGCTCGCCAATGGCCAGTCTAAGTAGGTCTAGTCCGGCACCGGATTTCGCCGAGACGGAGACCGTATCGGGACGTCCGTCACTGTCCCGAGTCATTCTCGGTTCACGTTCGAGAAGATCAATTTTGTTGTAGACCAAAAGCTGAGGGATATCACCTGCGCCGATTTCCTCCAGCACTGACTCCACCTCCGACTTTAAAAACTCGCGATCGTCCGCGGCCACATCAATGACGTGAATCAGCAGCGACGCATTGAGCGTCTCCTCCAGCGTTGCACGAAACGCCTGCACCAGCGTGTGCGGTAGGTCTGCGATAAAGCCAACCGTGTCGGCAATAACGACCTCACCAAGACCGTCTATTTCGACGCGTGCAAGGGTCGGATCTAGCGTTGCGAATAACTGATCCGCCGCATAAACGACCGATTCAGACCACGTATTAAATAGGGTCGACTTACCCGCATTGGTATAACCCACCAGCGACACCAGCGGAACCTCCGCCCGCTGACGTGCCCGCCGGTTTTGTGCGCGTTGCTGGCGCACCTTATCGAGGCGAGATTCAATCGTGCTGACACGCTCACGAAGCAGTCTTCGGTCAGTTTCTAACTGCGTCTCACCCGGGCCGCGTAAACCGATCCCGCCTTTTTGCCGCTCAAGGTGTGTCCAACCACGGATCAACCGCGTGCTGATGTGCTTAAGTTGTGCCAGCTCAACTTGCAGCTTGCCTTCATGCGTTCGCGCCCGCTGCGCAAAAATATCCAGAATTAATCCTGTGCGCGCGATCACACGGCAACAGAGAAAGGCTTCGAGGTTCCGCTCCTGACTGGGCGACAGCACATGGTTGAACACGACCAAGTCGGCTTCAACGCGGTCAACCTCTGCCTTGATCTCATCAAGCTTGCCTTGGCCAATAAAATATTTGGCCATGGGTGCGCGTCGCGAGCCTCTAATAATCGAGGTTGGGTCGCCACCAGCGGATCGCACGAGCTCAATAAACTCACCCAGATCAGGTTCGTGTCTTCCGCCATCAATTGCAATTTGGACGAGTACAGTGCGCTCACCACCGTCGTGGAGATCAAAAAACATAGCAGTTATCTAACCGGTCAAGGCCGGGGCGCTGGCAGCTGCTCTTATGCAGCAGCTTCTTCCTCACTGGGCTCAATCGGAATACGGACATTCCGCGCCGGCACGACGGTCGAAATCGCGTGCTTGTAGACCATCTGCGAGACCGTGTTTTTCAGTAGCACAACGAATTGATCGAACGACTCAATTTGGCCCTGAAGCTTAATGCCATTGACGAGGTATATTGACACCTGAACACGCTCTTTTCTGAGTGCGTTGAGGTAAGGGTCTTGTAGCGTTTGCCCTTTTGACATGTGATCTCCTTAGAAAGTTGGCGGTCGCAAAAAAGGAGGCGACCCAAAGCCCCAGAATGGGGGGTGCATAGTCTACTACGACAGTGGTGGTGCTAGGTAGTTCCTTACTTTAAATTTGACCTGTTCTTGCGCATTTTCTGCCGCACTGTCGATCCAGTTTAGATCAGTCCAGCCCCTAAGCCAGGTTATTTGCCGCTTTGCGAGCTGTCTGGTTGCAGCAATGCCTTTATCGCGCGCCTCAGCGAGCGAACATTCACCCGACAAATGTGACCAAATCTGGCGATACCCAACCGCGCGAATAGCTGGAAGATCGACATGTAAGTCGCCTCTGCGATACAACGCCTCGACCTCATCAACAAAACCTTGCGCCAACATTGCGTCAAAGCGAGATTCAATTCGGTCATGCAGCGTCTGACGCTCGGCAGGCATCAGAGCCACACAGATCGCCTCTTTTTTAGACTGCTTTGACGCCGCTCTCCACTGACTCATGGGCACACCACTGAGCCGAAAAACCTCCAGTGCGCGCGCAATACGCTGGCTGTGGTTCGGGTGCAATTGTGCCGCGGTAGCAGGATCAATCAGTTCGAGCTCTCGGTGCAACGCGGGCCAGCCACGCACGGCCGCATCAGCTTCTATCTCGGCGCGTAGCGTGGGATCTGAGGCGGGCATCTCCGAGAGTCCTTCGATGAGCGCTTTAAAATACATCATGGTCCCACCGACCAAAATTGTCGGTTTACCGCGCGATCGTGCGTCTTCGACAGCCTCTATGGCGTCGGCGACGAAGTTGGCCGCCGTGTAAACGTCGGTAGGGTCTCTTATATCCACCAAATGATGAGGGTAGCTCACTTGAGCTGCGCCAATCGCCAAACCGCGATAAACCAAGGCTGAGTCGACACTGATAAGCTCCGCGTTAAAGGTTTCAGCCAGTGCGATTGCAGTGTCTGTCTTTCCGGCCGCCGTTGGCCCCATGAGACAAATCAGCGGCTCACTCACCTTATCGCCCACGCAAGAACAACTTATCGAGCTCATCGTGACTTAACTGCACCCATGTCGGTCGTCCATGATTGCACTGCCCAGAGTTCTCTGTGATCTCCATGTCCCGCAGCAATGCGTTCATTTCCGCAAGCGATAAGGGCCGATTCGCTCTCACGGAGCCGTGGCACGCCATTGTGGCCAATATTTCGTCCATACGTGCCGCGAGTCGATCGCTGTGTCCCACTTCGGAGAGATCTGATAACACATCACGTACGAGTTGCTCGGCGTTGTCGCGCGCCAAAATGACGGGGATCTCACGGATCACCACGCTACCTTCACCGGCAATATCGATCACAAGACCCAGTCGCAAGAACTCTCCCGAGAACTCCTCAAAAGCCGCCATTTCGCTGCTTGAGAGTGACAATGGCGACGGCACCAATAGCGGCTGGCTGGCCAGAGTCTGTGAGGCCCTCGCAGCTTTCAAACGCTCATAAGTGATTCGTTCATGGGCCGCGTGAGCGTCAACCAAAACCATTCCGTGTGCATTTTGAGCCACAATGTAGGCGCCGTGTAGATGCGCTACCGCGAACCCCAAGGGTGGGACTTCGGCAGCCTGATTCTCCGACACTCCGTGAGCACCTGCAGGTCCGACTCCTGGATTAAGCGTGCCACGATCCGATAAGCCAGAGCCCAAGCCTTCAGAAGACCGAGAAGACCCAAACGCCTCCGATGTGTGCTCAGCCACCCCGTAAGCCTCAGTAGTGAAGGTCTGACGCGGCGTTTCGAGTCCCATCGAAACCTGCTCAAACTGGGCCGAAGCAATCTCGGATAGATTAGCCGTATTCGTCTGATCCTCCGGCCGCACCTCAGCGAGAGCTCGGCCGAGCGTACTGAACACAAACCCATGGACAGATCGACTGTCCCGAAACCGCACTTCATGCTTTGTGGGGTGCACATTCACATCGACTCGACTGGAATCGAGCTCAAGAAATAGCGCGTACGCCGGATGTCGGCCACCGTACAAGACATCTCGATAGGCTTGGCGAACAGCGTGTGTAATCACTTTGTCCTTGACCACTCGACCATTGACGAAGAAGTACTGCAGGTCCGCCTGTGACCGAGAAAATGTCGGCAATCCAACCCAGCCTCGCAGTGATAGGCCGTGAGCGACACGGTCAACCACCACACTCTGATGTGCAAACCCGTCACCACAGATTGCAATAACGCGCCGCTGAAGATCTTGCTCGGACGTACCCGAGGGCATCCGATGAGTCACCTTACCGTTGTGCGACAGTACAAAACTCACATCGGGGCGGGCGAGCGCAGTCCGCTTAACCACTTCCTCAATGCGAGCAAATTCCGTTCGCTCAGTTTTCAAAAACTTTCGTCGCGCAGGCGTGTTGTAGAAGAGGTCTCGAATCTCAAGCGTAGAGCCTTGGGGATGTGCGGCGGGGGCGACGCTAACCCTCATATCACGGCCCTCACACCGTGCCACATGCCCCTTGCTGGGTTGGTCTGTTGTATTAGACGTGATCGAAAACTTTGAAACCGATGCAATCGACGCAAGCGCCTCACCTCTAAAACCCAGCGTGGCAACGGCCTCTAAATCGTCAATCGACGCAATTTTACTCGTGGCGTGACGCGCTAGAGCGAGACTCAAGTCTTCGCGCGCGATACCTGTACCGTTATCGGTTATTCGTATCTGCTTAACACCCCCCAGTTCAATATCAATCGAAATCTTGTCGGCGGCGGCATCCAGCGCATTCTCCAACACCTCTTTAACGACAGATGCCGGACGCTCGACCACTTCCCCGGCGGCAATTTGGTTGGCAAGTCTGCTGTCGAGCTGCCGAATTTTGCCAGCTGATGTCATCCCGACTCCGGAATAATAAGGACCTGACCCACTCTAATACTGTTAGAGGACAGGTCATTTTTTGACTTTAAAGCCTCAAGCGTCACTGAATAGCGCGAGGCAATAGCTGATAAGGTATCTCCGCGCACAACCTTCACACTGCGACCGGCTAACATGGGAGCGGACGACGCACGAGCAAAAACAGTGCCCGGTGGCGGGTTCGCTCTAAACCAACGTTCGACCCCGACAAAAATAGCCGCCGCCATTTTGGTTTGATAGCTCGGTGTGGCCAACAATGCGGACTCCTTCGGATTGGATATAAAACCCGTTTCAACCAAGATTGACGGAATATCAGGCGACTTCAATACCAAAAACGCCGCCTGCTCGACCTTCTTTTTGTGGAGGCGCTGAGCCACTTCACCCATCTCGCCCAAGATCTCTGTCCCAATGCTTAAACTGGAGTCTAGTGTTCCAGTCATGGACAAGTCTGTCAGCACACCGGCCAAGACGTCGTCCAGTTCTGACACTGCAACGCCACCGACTAAGTCAGCGGCGTTGCCTTTATCCGCAAGGTACTGCGCGGTGGTGGAAGTGGCCCCTCGCGTCGACAGCGCATAGACCGACGCGCCGTTCGCCGACGGGTGCGTAAACGCATCGGCATGAATAGAGATAAACAAATCCGCTTGATTCTTGCGCGCCAAATCTCTGCGTCCTTTGTGGGTGATGTAATAATCACCCGTGCGAATCATGACTGGCGTAAACGCAGGTGAGGCCTCAAACTGACGCTTCAATCGATTCGCGATCTGTAAGACAACATTTTTCTCGCGAAGTTTATTAGGGCCCGACGCACCGGGGTCCTCACCACCGTGACCCGCATCAATCGCGACCACCACCGGCCGTCGCCGATCGACTTGTTGCACGCTTTTCGGCGGTGTGACGATCGCGGGTATTGCGTCCGTATTGGCGTCGTAAAGGTCCAACACCAACCGATGCCCTGTCCGCTCATTAGCGGACAGTTGAAAGCTCTTCGGTTTAACCTTGGCAGCAAGATCAAAAACAACACGAAGGTCGTCGCCCTGACGAACACCTGATCTGACACGCGCCACTGGCGTCCCCTCCAGCGGCAGATCTGTAAGTGCCCCCAGTAAAGATGCACCCTTCACGTCCAGCACCAAACGCAATGGGTCTTCGAGCTCCAAAATAGTGTGTGCGGTAGGTCCAGACAAATCCAGTACGATGCGCGTGTGGTCCGGCGCCCGCCAAAGCCGGACGTCCTCGACATCGACCGCAGCAACAGCGAAAGGAGCGACGAGCAGCCCCAAAAGACAAAGCAATACCGAGGGGCTGCCACGTCTACTCAACATGATCGACTCCACAGCGTTTGAGCACTTGGGACCCGCTAGTCGTCAGCGCCGAAACACGCAGTACTCGTCCCGATGCAGTCTCACTCAGTTCGATTTTTAAATCGGGATTAGGCAGCCATCCTTCACCGCGGCTTGGCCACTCGATCAAGACGATCGCACCACTGGCGAGATAGTCTCTAAATCCCAGAAACTCGAGCTCTTCTGGATCAGACAATCGATACAGATCTAAATGACAGACGAGGTCAGTGTCGCCTAAATCGTAAGGCTCACAGAGCGTGTAGGTTGGGCTCTTGACCGCCCCCGTGTGTCCGCGAGCACGCAAGACTCCGCGTGTAAAGGTGGTTTTACCCGCACCGAGCTCGCCCTCGAGAAAAACCACATTTCCAGCGGTCAAACCCGCGCCGATTTTGGCGCCCACGTCGACGGTTGCAGCCTCGTCTGCAAGAAACGTCTGAATTAAACCGAAACTAGTCATGCGCAGAGTGTACCGCGCTCGAGCTCATATCTGTCACACTGTTAGCGTGAATAACCGTGACCACACTGCAATCATTGAGACCATTCAAGCGTGGGCCCGCGAGCTCGGGTTTCAAGACATTGGATTTACAGGCGTCAATCTTCACGAACACGAAGCCTATCTGGAAAAGTGGCTCCAAGCGGGATACCACGGCACGATGGATTGGATGGACCGTCACGGTAGCAAGCGCAGCCGCCCATCTGAACTGGTGCCTGGGACCTGCACGGTGATCTCGTGTCGAATGGACTACCTACCCGAAGCCGCAGATGCGTGGGAAATCCTAGAAAATCCGGAAAAAGGGTTCGTTTCTCGTTACGCGCTGGGGCGCGATTACCACAAACTCATCCGATCTCGTCTGGCAAAACTGGCCGAACGCATTCGCAGTGAGCTTGCATCCGGGACATTTAGAGCCTTTGTCGACAGTGCCCCCGTTCTTGAACGCGCTGTCGCCGAGCAATCTGGATTGGGATGGATCGCCAAAAACACCATGTTAATTAATGAGTCAGCGGGGTCTTACTTTTTTTTGGGCGAGATCTATACCGACATTCCCTTCCTGCCTTCCGATCCAAAAGAAGAAAAACACTGCGGCAGTTGCTCAGCCTGTCTGACCGCCTGCCCAACCGATGCCTTCGTCGCGCCTTTTGTGCTCGATGCTCGACGTTGCATCTCCTATCTCACGATCGAACATAAAGGATCCATTGACGAGGCACTGAGACCTAAGATGGGCAATCGGATCTACGGATGTGACGACTGTCAGTTAGTCTGTCCCTGGAACAAGTTTGCAACCACCAGTCCGGAACCTGACTTTGCGCCGCGCGAAGGCCTGGATCAGGCCGACTTGGTCACGTTATTTGCCTGGACTGAAAGCGAGTTTGAGGAGCGACTTCAAGGCTCTCCCATTCGCCGAATCGGCCACGAACGATGGCTTCGCAACATTGCGGTTGCGTTGGGCAATGCTGAAACAACGCAAGAAATTATCCGCGCATTGCGCTCAAAGCTCGATACGTCGTCACCACTGGTCAAAGAACATATTACTTGGGCCCTAACCCAACACGGATGTTAGCCACTCATTTTCACTAAATGTTCACGGTAATAACGAAGCTCTTCAATCGACTCGCGAATATCGGCCAAGGCTTCGTGAACATTGCGCTTGGGCACCGCCGGCAGATCTTTTCGCCAATAAGTGGCCAGCAGTTTGAGCGTCGTGACGTCCAAATTTCGATAGTGGAAAAAGCCCGCCAGCTCTGGCAAGTGCTTCACCATAAAACGACGGTCTTGGCAGATCGAATTGCCACACATGGGCGAGCTGTTGGGCTCAACCCATTGCTCCAGAAACGCCAGCGTTCTCGCCGACGCCTCAGCCTCATCGATGGTGCTGGAACGAATCCGATCCACCAATCCAGACTGGGTATGCGTCCGCGTATTCCATTCGTCCATTGCAGCTATAGCCGCCTCGCTCTGACGCAGTGCAATAACTGGCCCCTCCGCGAGCACCTCTAAATCCTGCGTGGTTACAATGGTTGCAATTTCAATCACGCGGTCAGCCTCCGGATCTAATCCGGTCATTTCCATATCGACCCAAACAAGCCTGGTTTGCTTACTCATCAATCCTCGCCCTCACAAAAGCGCCCAAAGCACATCACTACCCAACGGGACAGGGTACACTGATCTCATGGCGAATAGACGACTGACAGAGCAACAGAAGCGACGCATTGACCACAATGAGACGAAGCGGCGAAAAAGCTCAATGGCTGGCCACAATGACGATGCGCTCGGCACCATCGTTGCCCGTTACAGTAAGACGGC
>JAQXEB010000255.1 GCA_029251065.1 Luminiphilus sp. | reverse complement strand
GTCTTCCGCCGCCGTCGCTGAGAGGCTAGACGTATTTCGAGTATTAGAGAAGCAGCTAATTGAAGGCGAGGACATGGAGATGCGTTTTCATAGTGGCGTCCCCGCGCTGTAACTAAAGTGGAAATTGCTCGAGCGCTAACGTAGCTCCGTCGTCGCGCAAGCACCAGCCGGTAGACGTCCAGTCGCCCAAGACAATGCGCTCCGCATCAGCCAGACGGTGACGCTGGGGTCTGTGTGTATGGCCATGGATTAAACGAGTCACACAATGTCGCTGGAGGGCGTCCTCGACCGCCAGGTCATTGACGTCCATGATGTCTTCCGCTTTGTTACTGGCCGCATCCATGCTCATGGCGCGCAGTTGCCGGGCCAGCGCACGGCGTTCCTCGAGGGGTTTTGACAGCATTTCCGCCTGCCATTGGGGGCTGTGAACGAGCGCTCTGAATTTGAGGTAGTCGGTATCGTCAGTACACAGTGTGTCGCCGTGCATGAGCAGCGCTTGCGAGCCTGCGACGTCCACACAGACCTCGTCTTCGAGCCGCCTGCCACCAAACTGTGACAGGTAGTCTGCGCCTAGTAAGAAATCTCGATTACCCGGGGTAAAGAAGATACGTGTTCCACGCTGAGCACGTACGATTAATGCGTCGGCAAAACGTCTTGCCAGATCGCTGTCCTCATCATCACCAACCCAGGCCTCAAAAATATCGCCCAACAAAAAAAGGCGAGAGATCTCGCCTTGATTCTCTAGGAATCGGTAGAAGCCTCGCTCGATATGCTCCGTCTCTTCACTCAGATGCAGATCACTGACGAAGAGGGTGTCGGCCATTATGCGTCAGCGAGTACCGTCACAGACTCGATAACAATCGGGTCGTTAGGTACGTCCTGATGACCTGCTTGGCTGCCTGTGGGTACGACGCGAATTTTATCAAGCACGTCTTCGCCGGCGACCACACGACCAAATACCGCATAGCCCCAGCCCTGCATGTTTTCGCCCGAAAAGTTTAAGAAGTCGTTGTCAGAAACATTGATAAAAAACTGTGCGGTGGCCGAGTGTGGGTCCATTGTTCGCGCCATGGCGACCGTGCCACGGTCATTTTTAAGCCCGTTGTTGGCCTCGTTCTGGATCGGATCTTTTGATGTTTTTTGACCCATATCCGCATCGAATCCGCCACCTTGAATCATAAAGTTGTTAATCACGCGGTGAAAAATAGTGCCGTCGTAGTGTCCGCTTTCTGCGTATGCTACGAAGTTGGCCACTGTTGCGGGTGCCTTGTCTCCGTCTAATTCGAGTGTCATGTCACCGAGAAGGGTTTTTACTAATACGCGTGTGATTGCCATGCCGGGTACCGTCTATAAAATGGGAAAGCGCGGATCATACAGGGTCGTTGAAGAGCATTCGAGTAAATTACTACCAGCCTCGTGCGCTTAAGTGCAACTGACTTGATCTCCATCACTTGATAAACTCGCGCCTCGTAGAAAGGTCAGGCCCATGGATACAGAACTTCGCAGCAATTTTCTGAGAACCCAAATTCAAAGCGATCTTGATCAGGGGCTCGTCGATCGAGTCGTCACGCGGTTTCCGCCAGAACCCAATGGTTTTCTCCATATCGGCCACGCCAAGTCAATTACTGTGAACTTTGGGTTGGCGCAGCAGTACGCTGGTCGCTGTAACCTTCGGTTTGACGACACGAACCCTGAAAAGGAGAGCCAGACGTTTATCGATGCCATTGAAGAGGACGTTCGGTGGCTGGGTTACGAGTGGCAGGGTGAAACCCTTTATGCGTCGAGCTATTTTGGTCAGTTGTTTGAATGGGCAATCTTCTTGATCGATACCGGACGAGCCTACGTTTGCGATTTGAGTGCTGACCAAGCGAGAAGCTATCGAGGGACGCTCACCGAACCTGGGAAAAACAGCCCGTACAGAGACCGAACAGTCGAAGAAAATAGGGCGTTGTTCGAAGCGATGCGAGCGGGAGAGTATGAAGATGGTGCACGCGTATTGCGGGCAAAGATTGATATGTCATCTCCGAACATCAATCTCCGCGATCCCACGCTGTATCGCATTCGTCGCGTGACCCACCATCAGACGGGAGACGATTGGGTTATCTATCCAACTTACGATTTTGCGCACGGGCAAGAGGATGCGATTGAAGGGATTTCACATTCAATTTGTACGCTTGAGTTTGAAGATCACAAGCCGCTTTACGACTGGTTTATTGAATGCTTGCCCGTTCCCTCGCGCCCCCGTCAATACGAATTTGCGCGTTTGAATGTCAATTACACGGTAACGAGTAAGCGAAAGTTAAAGTTACTGGTCGATTCAGGCGCTGTCGCCGGCTGGGATGATCCTAGAATGCCGACAATTGCCGGTATGCGACGCCGCGGGTATTCACCCGAGGCGTTGCGGCACTTTTGCGAGGAGGTGGGGACGTCACGCTCGGACGGTGTGGTCGACGTCGGTATGCTTGAGAGCGCCGTGCGTAATGATCTCAATGTCCGCGCACCACGCGCAATGGCCGTGCTGAACCCGCTGGCGCTTGAACTCACAAATTTAGCGACAACCGAGGTATTAAGCGTTGCGAATCACCCAGCGGACGACACTATGGGTCGCCGCGACGTCAGTCTGAGTCGCAATATTTGGATCGATCGGGAGGACTTTAAACAGGAGGCTAACAAGAAATTTAAGCGCCTCGTTGTGGGCAAACGTGTTCGGTTGCGCGGTGGCTATGTGATTGAAGCAGATCGTTGCGAC
>JAQXEB010000254.1 GCA_029251065.1 Luminiphilus sp. | reverse complement strand
GGACGTCGCTCAAAGGGTTCGGTATTGGCCACCGGAGAGGTGGTCTCGAGCCAATCATTCGCCGCATTACTGCCATCTAAAATCACGAGTCCTTTGGATAAAAACAGATACTGAAGTTTTGGGACGGCTTTCAGAGTATCGCGCCAGCCCATAATAGCGTCGGTGCTCAGAGCACCGACGTTGGAGTTGTCGATGTAGACCGCGCGGCCGTCAGCTGAGGCGGCAATCGTGTTGACCCAGGGCATAGCATTGTAGGTGCGATGCGCGTCGATGAAGTCGTCCATATTTTGGGCGCTACCCATGGCTTTCCACTGCGCAAACGTGTGAATGTTGTCTTGATTTGCGTCGCGGACTGCGTACGCCGTCAAAGGGTTGTCACTGAGTCCTGGCAGCGCTAACAGCGGACCGTGGTGCGACGACCAGATGGTGTGAGATTTTGTAACGATGCCCGCGTCCGTTTTGACATCGACCGACACCGCCACGTTCGTAAGCGCGCGCCAACCGTCCTGCCATCGGTATTGAGTCGGGTCATTGGGGTTTAGCGTCAGCTGATAGATCACAGTTCGTTTAGAGTTAGACACAGTATGTGACCACCCGACGTTCTGATTAAAGCCAACGGCAACGCCCGGTGTGCCAATCAAGCCCGCACCGTAAGCATTGTACTTACCGGGAATGGTGAGATGCTTTTCCCAAAAACGCGCGATGCCGTACCAAGGGTAATGTGGGTTTGCGAGTAACAACCCGCGGCCATTTTCGGAGCGCTTAGCGGCAATGGCCCATGCGTTGGACCCCATATCGCGAAGCTTCATGTCACTGAGCGTGGCTTCGACCGTCGGTGCGGCATTACTTGCCTTGGCGATCTGATCCTCGTCGGGGGTGATATCGCGAGGCGGCTGGGCTGCAACCAGGGCCCCTGATATACGGGGCAATGTGTATACCAATGTCACGTACTGCGCCATGACTTCGATTGTGGTCACCGGTCTGACCCAGTCTTCACCGTTGCACCATGAGCCGTGGTTGCCCTCTTTTTCCTCGAGAAATTGGTTATAGCCTGCGGTATATCCTTCGATCCATTCGCGAATGTCTGGCTCTTGTGCCTCAAGCGCCGCTTTCGCGCGCTCAGGAATCCCCAGGGCCTTAACAACGATATCTCGCGTCGTATTACGGTTGTTGCGTCCGGGGCCAAAAGCGGCCGCACTCTCGCCGCGTGACTGCACGAGTGCTAGAGCGATGTTGCAGACGTGGTCTTCTGCGGCGCTGTAGGCCTCACCGAATCCGAGAGATCCCCATGAATTTGCCGTGATGTGGGGAATGCCGTAGTTGGTTTTTACAATAGTTGCGGTATAGGTTGAGACGTCCTCAGTGGGTGTCGTGCTGTTTCCGCAGCCCACTAAAAAAACAGCGCCGGTGGCAATCATGACTCGAGCAATCCGCTGCAAGAAACACTGAGAGAGTCGCTGCACGTGTTGTTGCGAGCGTTGTTGCGAGTGCTGTTGAGAGGACTGTTGAGAGCGCTGTTGAGCGGATCGCTGTAAGCGTTGAGTGATGGGCGCAATGGTCATGAGGCTTCCTTCTTGGGTGTTAGACGCGATGTTAGGCGTTTGCGATGCTGAATTTGATTGAGCCGAGGGCGCCGTAGTTCACCTCATAGTGACCCGGTTCCCCAGGCAGGGCTGCGCCACAAGTACCGGTCAGGAGCACGCAGTTTTGCGTGATGGGCAACTTAAGCATCGCGCTTTTGGTGACACACCAATCAAGGGCGCTCTGGGGACCCCCCAATGAGTCAAGCGGCGAAGTGGTGAGCTTTGTTTTACCGTCATGGATGACCGTTATGTCCACGTGTTTCAGTAGGCTAAAATCAAACTGATCCCAAGGCGTCATGTTGCCTAAGATAAAGCGATCGGTGCCCATATTGCACAGAACCAGATTACCGGCTGTGAGGTCTTCGGGTACCGAAAAGTCGAGGTTGACCAATTCAACAGCGGGTCCGACAGCGAGGGGGGAGCCGTCGGCGTTTAAACGAATCCCCATTTCACACTCGATTTTTCGTCCTTTGACAAAGGGTAGGACCAGACCGTCGCTTGCCGCACTGGATTCATACAGCATGCCAAGCAGCGCCTCTTCAAGGCCTAGGAAGGCTTGAATATCGGTGTTGGTCACCCCGGCTTTAAGGCCTCCGGGTCGATCGCCAGTGACGCGTTTCACCAGATGAGGCAATGCCGCATAGGCGTCCTCGACAGTGATGCCCTTGGGCAGGGGAGGGATGCTGCTGTGGGTCTTAATGGCGAGGGCAATAGCGTCCAAAAGACGCTCCGGAAGAGGATGATTTTTCATCACTAAAACCGAGTGTTCCATCGTCCGATTACCATTGAGTATCGGCGATCGTAACTCGGTGCAGGAGCCGGTCGTAGCCATCAAAGCCGCCCGTCGCCGAGTGAAGAAGTGATCGGTTATCCCAAATCACCAGCATGTCTTTTTCCCATTGGTGTCGGTATTGAAACTTGTCTTGTGTTTGGTGGGCGTAAAGGTCCATGAGGAGTGCTTGCGACTCCTCTAGCGAGTGACCCTCTAGTGTCTGAATATAGGCCGCTGAGGAGTACAGTGCTTTCGCACCCGTCTCGTGGTGTGTTCTGACGAGGGGGTGCGGGTAAGTCTCTCGGGCTTTTTCACTGGGTTTTATCTGCATGCTCCGACCCAATTCCTGGTCGCTTTCACCATAAGCGCCATCGGGTGCGTAGCCGAGCGCTGCTGAGTGCACCGCCGTTACCCCGT
>JAQXEB010000253.1 GCA_029251065.1 Luminiphilus sp. | reverse complement strand
GCAAATCGTGATGCCGCAGCATGCTTTGAACGCCAGGGTTGCCGTGTATGGAGGCGCCTAACTCGCCGAGAGTCCAGCTTTCTGAGTTCACGGCTTGCAGGAGGTCAATCGCTGTTGCCGCCTTAATTAGCGTGGCCGCTGCGTCGCGCTCTAGCTCGCAATAGCTTGCGATTTCGTCGAGTGTTGCAATACGATCTTTTAAGCACTCCAGTAAGCCAAGCTTGTAGGATGCGCTCAGCGTTTGGGAGTAAACAAAGCCTGCCAGAATATGATGAAGGTCAGTTGCGCGCGTCCGCGCGATAGATTGGCTGATCGGTAGGCGCGCGGCCCACTTCTGAAAGGCACTGCTACGCAGCAGTCTGTTACGCCATAATAAGAAACGCCCAAACCGACTGGTCGGCTTGTCCGTTTGATCCGTGTACTCCTGATTAGTCGCAGAACGAATGGCCATTACGCGGCGACTTGAGCAATTTTCTCGGGTACAAATCGACTCGCCTGTGCGCGAACAATTTTCTGGAGCAAATCTTGGCCGGCACAGGATGGCATGCTGTCTAAGCCAGCCTCCAGACACTGCTTAAGTCGCGTAACCGCACCATCAAGACCGAGTTCGCGAACGGCGCTAGGGCGATCGAGTTTGACGTCTATTCCGGTGGGCTTGCCGAGTGTCTCGGGATCTGAAATCGCGTCTTTAATGTCATCTGCGACCTGATAGGCTTCTCCTATACTCGCGCCAAGATTGACCCAAGGACCAGGGTCAACGCCCGCCGAGGCAGCACCTGCGCAGGTTGCGGCAACAAACAAGGCGCCGGTTTTTGCACGGTGATATCGAGAAAGGTCGACGCTTCGTTCGCACTCCCAAGCTTGTCCCGCACAGATGCCGTGTGGCGCACCAACCCCACGTGCAACAATGGCGGTCACGAGCGGCACGCGCTCCGTACGAACCGCATGTATCGCATGCGTGGCTATGGTTTGAAATGCGGCGACAATGAGCGCATCACCCGTGAGAACGGCAATGCGCTCGCCAAATTTTGCATGAACGGAGGGTTTTCCTCTGCGCTGAGTCGCATCATCGAAGCAGGGGAGGTCGTCATGAACCAGCGAGGCGCAGTGGAGCAGTTCGATCGCGCTTGCCGCGGCATTGGCAAGTCCCACGTCACTTGAGTTATTCGCCAGAGCTACGGCCTTGCAGATCTTGGGACGTACCCGCGCACCGCCAGGAAAAACCGCGTAGTTAAGGGCTTGCGCGAGCAATGGAGGGCACTGCGCGGTCGCGTGTTCTGCCATTGCTTCTTCTAAGTATTGTTCACAATCGAGGAGCCCGTTTTCCATGCAATCACCCGCTTTTAAAAGTGTTGTTTTATTTATACATTATTTTTGTCTATATTAGTTGACACACTACGCCGATCTTGCAGGCCCTGCAAGCGAGTAGCGGGAGATTTAGAATGGAGCAACAAGTACTTTCAGGATCTGGTGGGTTGGGGTTTGATATGTCCGTTCCCAAGAACGGATACCGCTGGTGGTATGTCGATGGATTTAGTGATTGTGGCTCACACGGTGTAACGCTGATCTTCTTTATCGGTACTGTTTTTTCACCGTTTTACGCGTCGGCTCGAAAGCAAGGGCCGGTGGATCCGAGAGACTTTGTGTGCGTTAACGCTGTGTTCTATGAGCCTAAGCGCAAGCACTGGGCAATGACGGAGCGTCAATCACGCGATCTACAGACGAGCGCTTCCTCCATTAAGATTGGGCCCTCCGCCATGTCGTATGATGGCAATAGCCTTGTTGTGACGCTTGACGAGCGATCAGCGCCGTTTCGTCGCCCTATTCGAGGCAAGGTTGTCGTCGATATTCCAGAGATGACTTCCGAGTGTTATGCACTTCATACGGGCGGTGAGCATCGCTGGTGGCCCATTGCACCAACGGCGTCTGTGCGTGTTGAGCTCGACGCACCTCAAGTGTCATGGAGTGGTTCGGCCTACGTCGATACCAATGGTGGGACGGTGCCCTTAGAGCAAACCTTTGACCACTGGCATTGGTCGCGTGCCGCGATTGACGATCGACACTGTCGTATTGTCTACGAGGCGCATGCGTCTGACGGCGAAACGTGTTTGATGACGCTGTTTGGAAACGCGTCAGAGGGACTTGCGGCCGAGCATTCTGCGCCACGACGCGATTTGAATGTTGGGCCGGTCTGGCGGGTGGATCGACCTGCGCGCAGTTATCAAGGGTTTACTGTGGGTAAAACGTTAGAGGACACGCCTTTTTATACCCGTAGTCATCTTCTGGATGCGTCCGGGAATAGCGTGATGCACGAAAGCTTGGACTTAGGGCGCTTCTCGTCTAAGTGGGTTCAGCGCTTGCTGCCCTTTAGAATGCGCAAGATTTTGTATTGGTTATCGGATGCGCGCGGTTTGCGCATCGCGATCCCGTTCTCCAAGAGTCTCAAATAGATCGAGCATCCACAGCGTTCGCGCTTTGAATGGGTCTGCCGTAATGGGCGGCGCAGTGGCACCGGTCTCCACGACCGCGTCGATCAAAAACTGATTCTGAGGCAGTGCAGGGGTGTTTAGCGCGTTACTGTGAGGTTGTGCGAACACAACCGCGGATGACAGCAGCCCCAGCTTCTTCCTCGTACCCACAATGGCGCGTTGGTCGATTGAGTTGTAATTATTCTCAATGACTTTATCGCCAATAGCCGCGTAAAGCTTCCGTGCGGCGCGGATGCCAGGTTGGTATTTGCGGGGCAGCTGCGCAATACCGTGATCCGATCGCTGATAGAGCCAGTCGGCACGCTCGAGCAGCCGTTTGACGACCTTGCCAACACCGTCTGTGTACTCTGGGTTTGCAAGCATTTGGGTGGGATCCACACCCTCCGATCGCAACTCGTCGAGCGGCAAATAGATTCGACCAAGCCGAGCGTCCTCGCCAACGTCGCGGGCAATATTGGTCAGCTGCATTGCAGTGCCAAGATCTGCGGCGCGCGCGAGTGTCTTCGCATCCCGGACACCCATAAGCACGGACATCATGATGCCAACAGCGCCCGCGACCCGAGCGCTGTAGTCGTAAACGTCTTCTATGGAGTGATAAGTCTTACCGTCAGCATCCCAGGCAAAACCCTCGAGGAGGGCGTTCAACAGTGCCCGTGGCATATGGTAAGTGTGTACGATCTGAGTCAGTACTCGATCGGTCGCCTTGTATTGAGGCTTGACCTCATAAATACGATCAAGACGATAGTGAAGAATTTCTAAGGCTTTCTTAGGGTCTTCACCCTCATCGACCATGTCGTCGGCTTCGCGGCAGAACGCATAGAGTCCGCAGGCTGCGTGTCGCATCACTGACGGCAACAAATGAGACGCGAAGTAGAACGAGCGTGATCCGTTAGACAGTTGCTCTTTGCACAGGCCCATGTCTGTACTGGGCGTGGGTAGAAACTTATTGGCTTGCATGACTTGGCGCCTTAATGAGGTTGTCGATCACCTTCGCAGATGAAAGAACAGCCGGCATACCCGCGCCAGGATGCGTCCCCGCGCCCACCAAGTAGAGACCGTCAACTTCCTCGCTCTTGTTGTGAGGTCTGAAATAAGCGCTTTGAGTGATTCGCGGTTCAAGCGAGAAACCAGCACCTTTGACCGAGTTCAGTCGGTTTTGAAAGTCGAGGGGTGTCAGCATGAGGGATGTTGCGAGATTGTCACCCAAGCCGGGGATGCCTGTCTCTTCAAGACGGTCTTGTACGGCTCGACGAAAAGTCTCTGCATGCGTCGTCCAGTCTGTGCCAGAGTCCAGATGCGGTACCGGAACGAGCGCATAAAAGGCATCGCAGCCTTCAGGTGCCATAGAGGGGTCGGTTGCCGTCGGTCGATGCAGGTAAAGACTAAAGTCTTCAGTCGGCTTTTTGTGTTTGAAGATGTCTGTCAGCAAACCTTTATAGCGCGGTCCGAGAATAATCGAATGATGCGGGATATCGGGATACTGCTTTTTGGTACCGAAATACCAAACAAACAAACCATTAGAGAAGTGTGCCTTGTCGATGCGGCGTTCAGTC
>JAQXEB010000252.1 GCA_029251065.1 Luminiphilus sp. | reverse complement strand
GCCGTCATTTAATGTGCAGAGATTTGCCTGCACCGACATGGGCTCTGCGGGATCCATTCCTCCAGTAAATGTCGCATGATCATCCGCCAGCGCGAGAGGCGCAGCGAGTGAAATGATTGAGCCAAATAACACCTTTTTAATCGCTTTCATTGATTGCTCCCATCCTTTGTTGGTGGAGCGCTACACGTACATGAAGACAGAACACGCACACGGCTCTCCAGTCACCAGTCTAGGAACCCACGGGTAGATCACCACTTTTTCTATATCTCCCTGCCTGCTTTGTCACGATTGGAAAGCATGAGTCTTCGGTTAAAGGTGTCTGCCTCACCGCTCTGATCAGTAGGGTGTTATGGCCTACCGCAGCGTTACACGACAGCGTGCGACGTATCCAACACCGTGCGCAGAGGGACGTTTGATGAGCTGCCCGTCGGACTCGAAAAGACTAAAGCACCAGCAGCACCAAGATCATCAAAGCACGCTCATGTCGCCTGCGTTTACTGTTGGTTTGTAAGTGGGTACGGGTGAACCCCCACCCGTTTTTTCAAAGGCTAATGCAACGGAAAGTAAAAGCGCGTCGGCACCTGCACTGCCCATAAAGGAGGCGCCCACAGGTACGCCCGCTATAGTACCCATGGGTACTGTGATGTTCGGATATCCACTAATGGCGGCCATCGAGCCGGCACCCGCCCAAGCAGGCCAAACGTCCCCATTGACGACGTCGGCTCGCGGCGACACAGGACCACTCGGCGCCATGAGCACCTGCACATTGTGCGCGTCTAAAAGCGCGTCAATACCGCGCACCCGTGTCCTATCTCTTATGAGCGTCAATGCGTCTTGGTATTCCACACTGCTCAATGCGGGCTGCCCCAGTGCCGACTCAAAAATATCTTGCCCAAAAATAGCGTGCTCGATCTCGGCATTGTCCGTATTGAACGCCACTAACTCAGCGAGGTTCCGAATCGGAATATCGGCCGGCGATTCAGCAAGATACTTATCGAGCAGCGCCTTAAACTCGATTTCAAGAACCTTTCTCGACGCACTGTAGAATCCGGGCGGGGTGTCCGGCGCTGTTTCAATGTGAATGATCTCAGCACCCACCGCCTGCAAACGAGCAATGGCCTTATCAAACTGCGCATTGAGCCTGGGATTATCGTTGCGCGAATAATCCAAAATACCAATGCGCATGCCGTTTACAACACTTGCGTCGAGCCCGCTGAAATAGCCGTTTTCCCAATCCGTCATACCGTCGAGCATCAGCGCGGCGCCCGCCACTGACTTAGTGATTGGACCTGCTGTGTCCTGCGTCGCCGCAATGGGGATAATGTAATCGACCGCTAATAATCCATGCGTAGGCTTCAAACCCACCACACCGTTGACTTGGGACGGGCAAATAATCGATCCGTTGGTCTCAGTACCTACGGCTCCAGCGGCAAGACTGGCAGCAGCCGCTACCGCCGATCCGGAGCTCGAGCCACAGGCTTGGCGGTCTAAAACGTGCGGATTCTTGACCAAACCACCGACCGCAGACCACCCGGAGACCGAGTGAGACGAGCGAAAGTTGGCCCACTGACTTAAGTTCGCTTTGCCTAAAACTATCGCGCCTGAGTCTCGAAGACTCTCAACAAGCGGGCTGTCCCGGCCGGTCATGTTGCCGATGAGTGCCGTAGAGCCCGCGGTCGTTGCCAAGGCGTCCTTTGATTCAATATTGTCTTTTAAAATTACAGGTACGCCGTCAAGAGGACTATTCGCCCTCCCCTGTGCGCGTCGCAAATCGCTTTTTTTAGCCAATTGCAGGGCGCGGGCGTTAACCGAGATTACCGCGTTCAGTGTTGGCCCCGATCGATTCAGCGCCTCGATACGGTTGAGGTAGGCTCGTGTCAGATCCTGCGATGAAAACCGATGACTTTCTAAGCCATGAACAATGTCTGGGAGCGACAGGGCCACCACGTCAAGAGGCGGGACTGACGGCTTCATGGCCTCGTGATGGTCTGCACTGACCTGAGACCCGATAAAACTGAACAAACAGGCGGCAGTGACACTAAAGCGTCGGATATTTCCCATTGGACTGACCTCCGTATTTATTACTCTTGAGCCGAGAGAAAGGGTTGACGGCTCGCAAAAATTTCAAGTGCTCGTTTCTTCACACCACTGACTGTGCGGGGCGTCGGATTTAACACGCGCGTCGTCAGTGATTGTCGGTTAAAAGTAGGCCAGCTCGACTCTCCCAACGCATTTGGATCACCCGTCTTTGCAAAGTTTGTCCAGTGGCGAACCAGCCTTTGAGACAGCGCACGATCGTCGTCCGTCCAGTCGTAGCCTACTTTGTCTGTATTTCCAAACACATAGGCTAAATCACCTGAGTGATAGGCACCACCGCTGCGCGGGCCATCGGATAGCTCAAGGTAAGGCTGGTCAGGCATATAAATATGAAACGCGGGCGGGACGTGATCCATAAAATAAAGGTACACATTATGGCCGGCTTCCGCGTGGTACTCGGCCCAGCGCTGCATGCCAAACGCCATGAAAACGTCAGTCGAGATCGCGTGTTGAATCTCACCAGGAGTCAACCCGGGCGACGCGTACAGCGCTTTCAACTCTTGTGCCAAGTCGTCCGCAACTAGGGTTAAAAACCCCATAAGGTCGGCGTCCGTCAGGGAGTCGTTCACGGGGAAAAGCTGCTCGCCCTCGTTCGCCAAGAAACCCAGCATGAGCGGCACAGGTAACTGATCTGCTGAGGCATAAATCTGGTGAGGCCACTGCTCAAGAACATCACCGTCGATGACGATACGACTGTCGTTCTCCCATCCCGAGGCCACCATGGCCTCCAGTAACGCATCCGGCGCAGCGTTGTAGAGATCGACAGCGGATTTAGCGCCAAGCGCTTGCACTAACAACTCCCCGCGCGCGTGACCGTTTGCATCGGCCACAGACAGTGGCGTGACACACCCCGCCGACTGCCCAATGGCCTTATGAAACAAGCCGTCAGAGTGGGCTGATGACAGGAGTGAACAGACGCTTTGAGACCCTGCAGACTGACCGAAGACGGTGACATTGTTGGGGTCACCGCCCAGGGCCTTCGCATTCTCTTGGATCCACGCCAGCGCTTTGAGCTTGTCCATTAACCCGTAGTTACCCGACGTTCCTTTTGCGGAAGACCCGCTCAACAAAGGGTGCGCCAAAAACCCGAGTGGACCTAAACGGTAGTTAATTGTCACGACCATGACGTCTTGCTGCGCAAGGCTGGTGCCGTCAAACAGCAGCGAGTGGCCTTGTCCACTGATGTGCGCCCCCCCGTGAAACCACACCATAATAGGGAGGTCTTCTGCCTTGTTGCGGGCCCAGACGTTCAAGTAGAGGCAGTCTTCGGAGACTGGAAAGTTCTCCCTTCGCCACACGAAGTTCGAGGCGTGGCGAGGTTGATGGCAACTTTTAGCGAAAGTGTCAGCGACGCGTACACCTTCCCAAGACGGTGCCGATTGCGGCGGCTGCCACCGAAGATCACCAACGGGTGGGGCCGCATAGGGCAAGCCCTTGAACACGGTAATAGCCGCGTCATAGGGCGACGCACCGCCGGATACGGCGCCTTGTTGCAGCGACACGGTTTGAGAAGAAACACTGCCCCGCTCTGCCGTGTCTGACGTGCACGCGCTCAGGGTCATTAGCAGCGTGATCAATAG
>JAQXEB010000251.1 GCA_029251065.1 Luminiphilus sp. | reverse complement strand
GCCTTGACGATATGGGGGTACTGATTACTCAATCGAACCGCGGCCTCAATTTCACGCGTGTTATTGGCCACATCGCCTTGCGTGTGATCGGGCCCGGTACCCTCAACCCACGCATTATTACCCGCATCCCAAACCGCCTCTGTCCAGGCGTTTTTTGAATCTATCCACGCGCCCAGCATGACGTACATTTCGAAATCAGGGTCGGCTTGCTTCACACGGCTTATCGCTGCGAGTAGCCGTTCTACTTGTGGAAATTGCGATGTGTTGTAGGTGCGGAGTAATTTGACACCCATGGCGTCTAAAATTCTCACGTCATCCATGAGCTGTTCAACGGTTGGGCCATCGTCGCGACTCAAGCCTCGGTAGCCACCAAATGACACCGCGCGGTACTGAGGATCTCCAAAAATGTCGGCGGCAGCGGGACTCGTCTTGATCGTCTGCTCGGGACTGCAGCCCCACTGGGTGAGGCTGATCAGCACTACCGTTAAGATTACAAAGAGTCTCTGTCGCACAGGCCTATCCGAAATTAAAAATGGAAAAAGAAGTATGAAACTTGAGACCTCGTTACGCATTAACGAAAATTAGCGTTTATCGTGCCACGCGACCCACTCAGCGTGAAGACGGAATTTCAGTATCAAAATTCCGATGTCCCAGGACTGGATAAGCGCTCGCTGCAAACGTGACCCACAAAAAAAGGGGCCAAGCCCCTTTTTCTAAGATCATACAAAGGCTTAGGCGGATACAGCCGACATAATCAGTGAAACCGCAATGCAGAGCATGATCAGCCACGTGGCAATGTTTCCAACATAGCCAAAGGGATTAGGCACCGTAGCGCGCGTAATACCATAGGCATGAGATACACGTGCAACTACCAGCGTGCCGCCCAAAATACTAATTGTTTGTGCCGATGCGCCAGTCATTGCCAGAAGGGCAAGACCCATCAACGTGATCGGAACATACTCAATGTTGTTGCCGTGGGCTCGGACCGCTTTGTTGAGCATCACTTCGTCGCCTGAGTCGCCTTTAAACCGATGGCGCACCACATTAACCGCCAGCATAAGCGTGAGTAATAGATTAAGACCGACGTATAAGGCGAGGGCGTTAATTTGAGCTGCTTCCATTTTATTTAATCTCCAAAAACCATAGTTATTATTGATGCCGGGGCACTGATCGCCTCTTTCTCGGCCGCCTCACTGTGCCTTTATTTAAGAGCGCCGTAAACGATGTTTTTCAGCTGCCCTCTGAAATTAAATGTGGAGGACGGTATGAGCTGAGTCATAAAGATGACCTGTAGATCCTCCTCGGGATCAACCCAGAACAACGTGGACGCGCGCCCACCCCAGTAAAAGTCACCCGCACCGACAGTGCAGGACGCCACCTCATCCAAGGTAGACGCAAAACCTAAACCAAATCCGACACCTGCATTGGTGGTTTCAGAAAAAGCACCCAGCGCCATTTGCGCCAGGGACTGCCCTTGCAGCAAGTGATTACCGGTCATTAACTCAAGCGTTCGCCGACCCAAAATCTGAGTCCCTTGGTAGCAGCCGCCCTGTCTCAACATTTCGCAGAATGCCATGTAGTCGGCCGTTGTCCCCACGAGACCGCCGCCACCCGAAAAAAAGTTGCGCTTGTGCCGGTAATGGCTCGTCTCTGGATCGTCCTCGAGCAGGAGTTGCTTGTCGGGCCCCCGCACATAACATGCCGCGAATCGATCAAGTTGCTCATCGCTGACGCGAAAACCAGTATCACGCATCCCGAGCGGGGCAAAGAGTCGCTCTTGCAGAAACTGCTCAAACGGCTGGCCCGAGATAATCTCGACCAGCGCGCCACATACATCGGTCGCTAATGAGTAACACCACTTCGACCCGGGCTCATACAACAGAGGAACACGCCCTAACTTATCAGCAAAGTCCAACAAGGTCTCGCCGTCACCGCGCGCCACCCCCATCTGCTGGTAAACCGCATCAACGGGACTTTCCAGACCGGGCAAAAGACCGCCATAGGTAAGGCCCGCGGTGTGACTCAAAATGTGCTGCATCGTCGGTGACGTTTTCGGACGACGAGTGACCATACTGCTGCCCTCTCCCTCCTGCCAGACGGATTGGTTACGCCAAGAGGGAATGTACCGATGTACCGGATCGCTTAGTTGGAAGCGCCCCTCCTCCCACAACATCATTAAAGCCACTGAAGTAATGGGCTTAGACATTGAGTAAATGCGGAAGAGCGTATCGTCTTGCATGGGTTTGTTTCGCTCACGATCCATCAGACCGTAAGACTCAAAATAGGCCGGAATCCCATGACGCGAGACCAGGACTTGGCATCCCGCAATTTTACCGGGCGCAACGTACCGTTCACTCAAGTGCTCGCCAATTCGCGCCAGCTTTTTTGCCTCAAACCCCGCTGCGCGAGCATCAACCTCTATGGCCACTTACTATTCCTTCCCTGACAGAACACGCTCATCGTGCAATCAATGCACCATAGTGACGCGCAGCCTGCTGAAGCGCAAACCCACTTCTTTGTGCGTTCTCCACGGGTGTAATAGAGTGAAGATGCGTCACCACACTAGGAATAATAATGTCCCTCCAATTACTGATGATCGACACACTTCGTATTTTCCCAAATTGGTTATTGCGCGCCTTCGTAGGGCCTGCGCCACTCATTGACGGAAATACGCTGGACATGAATATGCACGTCCTCGCGACACTGTCAGCAAAAGACAATAAGAGTCGCGCGGCAACATCCCTAGAGGATATTCGAGCGAAAGCCGCCGAGTTTGAAGGCTTGAATCTGCCCTTAGCGCGTGGGGTAACGGTTGAAGACACCTCATTTGAGCTTCTTGGGAACACCCTATCTGCTCGGATTCATCGCCCACAAAACGCGCCGGAAAAAATGCCTGCGATCCTATTTTTCCATCAAGGCGGCTTGGTCATTATGGATCATCTGACCGACAACCATTTTTGCTCACTGCTGGCCGCACGCTGCGGTGCAGCCGTGATCGCACTCGACTATCGGCTCTGCCCCGAAAACCCCTTTCCAGCGCCTATCGAAGACGCCAAGGCGCTTTGGTGTTTCGTACAAGACAATGCCGAGGACTTAGGTGTAGATCCTGCGCGAGTCGCCCTTGCGGGTGACAGTGCAGGAGGTCTAATGAGCAGTACGCTAGCCCTCATCTTGCGCGATGAAGGTGGCCGACAACCCCAAGCGCTCTGCCTCGCCTACCCCTGGGTCACGACAAACTCCCAGAACCAGCACTCCATGACCAGTTGCGCTCACACATTCCCTCTAACCCAAGAGACCATGCACTTTTTCAACGCACACGTCTTTCCTAATGACGAAAACATCGACCACGATTGGGTCAATCCACTGCACGCCGAGACACTAGAAGGCCTCCCTCCGACCGTGATCGGTACGGCGGGATTTGATCCTATTCGAGACCAAGGAAACGCCTTTGCTGAACGTTTGGAGCAGTCAGGCAATACGGTGATCCATCACTGCTTTACTGAGTTGACCCACAGCTATTTGATGTTTGGACGCGTAAGCAAGAGTGCCGAGGCGGCCTGCGTCAGACTGGCTGACGATCTGGCGCAACTTATGGCCATGGATCAGGAACCTACCACGTGAGGCAAAGCGCCTCCCAGTGGACGTTGCACAGATAGACCCAGTGCGTGGGGGCGCAGTCACTTTTTTGTACACCGCGACTGGGGCGCTCGATAACCCATGAACCATCGCCTCACAGGTAACCGTTCGTAGTGGTCCGTTAAAAACGGCGATGACCGTCCAGTGAAGTGCGTTCACTTCACTCAATGACGCCGGCAACTAGCCGATGATACGGCGCGTCAGCCACCGACTAAAGCGCATCGGAAATACGCCACTGAGTCCGTGCCACAGCCTCGACGTCGA
>JAQXEB010000250.1 GCA_029251065.1 Luminiphilus sp. | reverse complement strand
CGTGGACCATAAAAAAACGCGTATCAAAGCGACGTGTGCGATAGGGCGGTGTGATTGCGCGCGCAATAAAGTCCATCTCCCCAAGTGGCGGAAGGACCGCGTGCCCGAAGTAGTCGCGCCAGCTGGAATGGGAGGTGTTGACTCGTGTCGAGGAGGGCCTACCGACGACAAGGCCCGTCTCCTCAAAGGTCTCTCGAATGGCGGCAAGCGCGAGTCCTGTGAGCTTGGCATTGGATACCTTCACCGAGACTTGCTTTCTGAGTCGCTCCATCACGGGTGGCGCAAGTTCTGTGGGTACGTTGATGCGTTGATCGACGTAATCAAGACGACCACCCGGGAAAACGAACTTGCCGGGCATGAACTTATGCTTCATGGATCGCTTTCCCAGCAAGAGCCGAGGCTCACGGGTCTTTTGATTGACAATGATGAGCGTGGAGGCGTCCTTAGGACGTACCGCTTTGTCACTGCCTTGCCGGTACTCCTCGGGCTTTCCAGGTGTGGTGCCGTACTGCCGCATCGCGCTCTATCCGTGTTAGAAAATGCCATGCCGCCGATCGGTTACCGTACCGTAGATCTGATCGGTACGATTTAATCGCTGTCGGCTCGTGATTGCCAGTTAGGCTACGGGCGTGAGAATCTAGCCGTATAAACAGGGTTAAAGTCAAATTAAGGATGTGCGTAATGGATTTAGTTGCCTTTGAAGCAGGCTGTAAGAAAAACTGCCCAATTTATGGGTTTCTCGGATTAAGTGTCCTCGAAGCCGAGGGCGGGGTCTTCAAGGCCTCCATTCCCAATACACCGGACTCGGGCAATCACATAGGCATTATGCATGCTGGCGCACTATTTGCCCTTGGGGAGTTTCTGGGAGGGTTGATTACCGCACGCTACTTAGACAACCCGCGAAAATTTCAGCCGGTTGTGCGTGACTTAAAAATCGACTTCAAAGCGCCGGCAATGACCGACATTACGGCTACGGCGTATTTTAGCGTCGAGCAGGCCGCGGAGATGAACGCCAAGCTGGAGGACTCTGGACGATACGACTTTCAACAAAAAGCCGTGTTGACCGATGCTAACGGTACCGTAGTCGCCGAGACCCTCGGTTCTTATGCACTGCGCAACTTTATGGGGTGAGTCCTTACAGTGTCAGCCCTCCGTCGATGACGAGTTGCTGTCCTGTGACGTAGGCCGCCATGGGCGATGCGAGAAATAACACGCCGCCTGCGATGTCTTGTGGCGTTCCAAAGCGGGTAATGGGATTGTTTTGACTGAACTGTGCTTCGTGCTCAGGACTGGACTGGTTGGCTGTCATTTTCGTGGGCACCATCCCGGGGGCAACAGTGTTGACTCTTACTCCTGACGGTCCCCATTTTTTGGCTAACGATCGAGTCAGTTGCACTAAACCCGCCTTGCTCGCGCTGTAGGCTGGGTTATTGACCGCAGCCTTAATCGACACGACGGAATCAAGGTGCACAATTGACCCCCGCGTTTTTACAAGGTGGTCGTAAAATTCCGTACACAGTTGCATTGCACCCGAGAGATTAATGCTCAAGATTTGCTCAAAGCCCTGTCGCTCAAACTCACCTTTCTTCCAGAGCACAGCACCCACGCAGTTGACTAAGACATCGAGTGTATCGACGCGTTGAGCCAGGCTCGTAATCTCGGCTTCATTGCGCACATCTAGGCGGTAGAAGTTAAATGCTGAGAAATTGTTTTCGTACTGCCCTTGTTCTTTTGTACCTGTCACCGAGACCTCGGCACCTGCTTGGTAAAACGCCGTAGCGATGCCGTAGCCGATGCCATCGGATCCGCCGCAGACCAAAACCCGTTTCCCGGAAAAATCTAGAGCGTCCACGAAGCTCATCATCGCGGACCTTGTCCGTCGTCAATTTTGATTACCGTGCCCGTGACACATTCGGAGGCTGGGGAGACCAAAAAGAGTAGGGTGCTGTCCATTTGTGCGGGGTCGCAGATACGCTTGCGCGCGAAGCCTTGAGAAATATCACCCACCCGTTGCAACATACCGTCCATCATTTCACTCGAAAATGCGCCTGGTGCAATGCAGTTCACATTAATGTGATTTCGAGCCCATTCGACGGCATGTGACTCGGTCATTCGAACCACCGCACTCTTGGTTGTCGAGTAGAGCGTGCTTGCGATAGCACCTGAGATATTAAAGGCGGCGACGGAGGCGATATTCACGATTCGCCCGGATAACCCCTGCTCAATCAGTGGTTTGGCAACTTCACAGGACAAGACCCACGGACCGATAAGATTGGTGTCAAAGACCGCGTCAGTCAGCTCATCTGACATTTTCACGGCGCGCTCCGCATCAGGAATACCGGCATTGTTGACTAGTATCTGCACCGTACCGAGTGTCTCTTGTGCTTTCGCGAGTGCCTCGCGAATACTCGCTCGAGAGGTCATGTCGATCACAATCGGCTCGCAGATTCCACCGGAGGCGCGTATTTCGTCGGCAAGCGCATTTAACCGCTCGACTCTGCGTCCGGTGATGGCCACCTTCGCACCGCAGGCGGCCAATACTTTGGCAAATCGACGACCGAGTCCGGAGGTTGTTCCTGTGACAAATGCCACCTGACCTGACAGGTCCGTTGAAATATTGGGCAAAGGGTAATCAGACATCCTATTTCTCTTATTCGTTTTGGGCGGGAGCCGTTAACGATGTCGTTCAGCGAGACAGAAATCAAGAACATGTGGTGACAAGTCGATTCCATAGATGCTTTTATATCGAAAGTCACAAACAAAAGCCCGCACGAAAGGAGGTGCCCGTGCACTTAAAAGTCTCTGAATTCCATCCTGAACTTCAGCATCAAGTACCGGCACTGCGTCGGAGGACGAAGCTGATGCGGATTCCAGGAATTGTGCGCCTGGTGGATTGGTTGCGGCGTCGCGAGGAGGGGGCTGATGTGGCTGAGCTGTCTTGTGACACGGCGTTCATCACCAGCACTCTGGACGCTTATCAAATTCGCACTCGAATTTACAAGCCGAAGTCGATCGACGCGCCCTTACCGTGCTTCGTCTATTTTCACGGTGGTGGCTATGTCATGGGTCTACCCGAGGGCTCCGCTGAAATCATCAAGCAATTCATTGCCACCCGCCCTTGCATTGTTGTCGCCCCCGATTATCGAAAAGCAAAGACGCGACCTTACCCGGCAGGCTTTCAAGACTGCTACGACACACTGATCTGGGCGCGTGACCACGCCAAAGATCTTGGCTGTCGATCAGATAAAATGATTATAGGTGGGCACAGTGCTGGTGGCGGTTTGACGGCGGCGGTCGCCCTTAAGGCCAGAGATACTGGACAGGTCGACGTCGCGTTTCAGATGCCGTTTTTCCCCATGATCGATGAGACACAGCCCGGCGACCCTGCGCGAAACATCGATCCGCCGGTTTGGGATACAGCGCTCAACCGAATGGGTTGGGCGGCCTATCTTAGGGATATTCGACGAGGTCATGTTGAGCTTGATGCCTATGCTGCACCTGCTCGTGCGGCCAGCTACGCGGGCTTACCTCCAACAATGACCTATGTCGGCAGCAAAGACCCCTTTTTTTGGGAGACCCAGACCTACGTTACTCGGTTAAGAGCAGAGGGAGTTGAAGTAAGCGATTGCGTTTATGAGGGGTGTTACCACGCATTTGAATTTCTAGGTGACAGTGGTGCGATTGGTGCCGAGGCACGCCGGTTTGCTTTTGACACCTACGCGGCGTTTTACGACCGGTACACGACGGGACCCTAACGGGTGACTTCAGTGCGTATTACTAACGATCGAGTAGTCAAACTCAGTCAGTCGAGTGGGGACTCTTTGTTGAGGCGAGAGTAGCGTGATGCCGAACTCGCTCCTTAGGTCGCTAAGCGTTCTTTCCAGAAACGCCGAGGGCACTTCGAACGGCCATTTTTTCGACATGCGCCGCGTGTTCAAAAATACGCGCCACAACACTTTGCGGTTGCGCCAGTACAGTTTAGGGACAAACGACAGGCCAAGCTGGGAAACCACTGCCTGAGTTAACCCTTTAACCTCAGGAATATCAGAGTATTTTTTGAGCATGCGCCACGAAAACGTACTGCCAAACAAAACCCAAAAGTCGAGAGCCGCCTCCTGTTCAATGCTTGTTGAATGTCCAAAAACAGCGTGTGTCGCATCGTGATAGAGCCAGATCTTCTCATCGTTGGAGTCAGTGAGGATTGTGCGGTCAATTGCTGCAAGGTAGCGATGATATTCGTCGACCGCCTCGCGCAATGTTTGCCCGCTCTCTTGGTTTTGGTAGTCAAGGTGCACCGTGCGCTCCTCGCTGTCGTGGGTCACGATAACGTTGCCGTGTTCTGACGCGTTTAGCAAGCAGCGTGGATACGAGAATATTGGCTGGACGATGCGCGTAGCGCATTCGGGTTCGTGATGTTAGCTATGGGGTATTAACGTCGCAAGGCATGCCGATTGAGGTACCATACGGCATGGATTTCTCACCTTACTACCACTTTGCGCTTGCCGTTATTTGTCTTCTCACGGTCTATATCCCTATCTT
>JAQXEB010000249.1 GCA_029251065.1 Luminiphilus sp. | reverse complement strand
TGGGCTAGATCATCAATTTGTAGCGCTAAATTTTTGAGCTTATAGAGCGAAATATCCGTGGGTTTTGACGATAAGTTAACGCCTGGACCATCGACAGCCACAACCCGAAAGCGGTCTTTTAATGCCGCCATCTGATTATGAAACGAAAACCAGAAGGAGGGAAAGCCGTGATAGAAAATAATCAGTGGGCCATCACCCGCCTCGACGTAGTGCAGCCGACAGCCTCGTGTGTCGAAGTAGTGGTCTGTGTAACCTTGGGTCATCGCGTGAGTTGGATCATCTGTTGGCTAGTGATCCTTAGTGCGGTGGGACTCAAAGCCCGCCCGCGCGAAGTCGATAACCGTTTGAATGGCGTCGTCTCGGGGCACGCCATACTCGTGGGAAAACTTCGCAGCAGAGATCGATGCAGACGATGCCATTATGGCGATCATAGCGGCTTTTTTTCGAGTGACACCCAGCTCGCCAGAGATCGTATCGATCAACATTTTTTGTCCTAGTCGCTCGTTTTTAGACCGGATGTCTTCAATTGCAAATGCAATTTCGGGTTCTGCCAAAAGGATGTTGATGACGCTTTCTTCAAAGGCCTGATCGTAGTTAACCGCAACATAGATTCTGACGATGTCGTCCAAGGTCACCGCGTTGTCTAGCGAGGTGTTTAGCGATTCGAGGGATCGTGTGAATTCTCGTTTTAACAGCTGCTGTAACAGCTCAGTGCGCGAGGTAAAGTAGTGAAAGAGTAACGGTTCACTGACCGACGCTTCTAACGCCAGCTGCTTAAGGGAAAACTGTTGAAGCCCTTGCCGACGAATGTATTGCTTTGCCACATCCAAAATCTGATCGCGCCGCACTTTTGGCGACAAACGAGTCCTCTTGGTCGAAGCCTGTGACTTAGTTGCGGGCATTTAGAGATGTTTACAGGAAATCTACCAAGATCACCATAGCCTCGAGTCCCCTGCTGCGTTTTGAGGTCAGCCATGTCGGTCGTTGGAGCTCGGCTTGGAAATACTGTTGATCAACCTTTGCGCACTGCGGGATAAACTATTAGGGTTGCTCTTTAATAATATGATTTGGCGCTTGGCAAGCACCATCAACGCTGGAAAAGGGTGCTGCTGAGTATGATCATTTGCTCGCCACCAGCTTGACAGTCAGTGGTTAATTAACGCGCGACAGAGGAAGGGGTGTGAAATTGTTGAAGCAGGGTTTTGATGAGTAAGCTTATTTTTATTACCGGTGTAGGGAGTGGCATTGGACGTGCAGCGGCGATGCTCTTTCACGAGCAAGGCTGGTTTATCGGTGGTTGCGATGCGAACCAAGCGTCTCTGGACCAGTTAAGTCGCGACCTTAAAGACCGTAATGCGCTCACCTGTCTCGATGTACGCGATAAATCGGCACTCGAGGCGGCTCTGAAGGACTGTTGTGATCAAGCAAATGGTGCCTTGGACATTATGTTTAACAATGCGGGTATCGCCACAGGCGGTTATTTTGAAGACGTACCGTATGAAAAAACCGTCGACATGGTGAATGTTAATTTAGTCGGCGTGCTCAATGGGTTCTATGCGGCGATCCCGTACTTGCGAAAGGCGGAAAACTCGCTGTGCATCTCGACGTCGTCATCCGCGGCAATTTATGGTGCAGCCGGCATGGCTGTTTACACGGCGACGAAATACGCAGTCAAAGGCCTCACCCACGCAATGAGTGTAGAACTTGCGCGACACGGTGTTCGTGTGGCGGACGTGATGCCGGGCATTATCGATACACCACTTTGGCAAGGCACCCGTTACAAGGAAGGTCGTGCGGTGGGTAACTACGCGAAAATGCCCGAAATGAACGCGAATAGGACTGACAGTGCGCGCACTATTGCGCCTTCGGAAGTGGCTAAGGCGGTGTGGGAGGCTTATTTCGGGGATCAGCTACATTGGTACGTTCCGCCAGAGCTTGAACAGAGTGATAAAGCAACCAGTGCCGATTACCAGAAACGGCGCGATGAAATTATTCTTGAGCGCAAGCACTAGGCTGCCAGAGGGACGATGAATGAGTGAAAAAGTGTGAAGCGCGCTGCATCAAGCGTCGTTGGGATCAATCACATTGGCCTGTCCGTCAGTAACCTCGATGCTTCCCTTGCCTTTTACACCCGAGGAACGGGAGCGGGTATCGCGCGCTCGAAGAGAAAGATAAACCAAAACGCAGAGCGGGCAGGTGGATTAAACAGTACGGTGCGGGCCCGAGAAGTATTAACGTTCCCAAACGGCTACCTCGAAGTGACAGAATATGAAGGGGCGGGACACGACACTGTGCAACTCCCGGTGAAGGGGCCTGGGTTGACCCATGTCTGCTATCAGTCGCCCTCGACCGACGACATTTACGGTCGCCTTGTTGAGCAGGGTGCGACCTCTGTGAGTCGTGGGTCAGAACCCGTTCACTTACTCGGACAAGGAGTCTATTACGCCTACGCCAGAGACCATGACGGCGTGATGTTTGAGACCGAGCACCTGAATCGCGCGCCGTTCGAGGGGCCGATTTGGTTTTCTCATGTGGCTATTGTTTCACCCGATCTCGACCGATTAATCGCGTTTTATGGTCTGCTTCTCGATGCTAAACCCGATCGACGAACTAACAGTGCGTCAGGACCGACGTTCGATGCAGTGGCCGACTACGATGATGTGTCTATACGTGCCGCCTGGTTCGATATCGGCAATATGATTTTAGAGATGTGGGAGTTTACGAACCCTAAAACACCTCAGCCAAAGGGCATCACCCCGTTCGATGGTATTGGCTACAACAAAGTCGCCTTTGAGGTGACTGATATCCAGGGAGAATATGCGCGGTTGAGCGCCGCAGGTGTGACGTTTTTGTCGGAACCCGTCCTGGGCGACGAATGCGTGGAGGTTTACCTTAGAGACCCTGACGGCAACCTCATCAGTTTGATCCAGCCCACAGCAGAATCGCCGCATTCAGTGACTCGTCTCAAACAAAAAACCTGGTAGTAAGGGAGTTCTCAGATGGCGCCAATTCCAAAAGGCAGCACGGTTGCGGTGACGGGCAGTGCCGGCTTTATCGGTGGGTGGGTTGTAAAAAAGCTTCTCGGTAAAGGCTACCGTGTTAGAGCCTGCGTCCGAGATATCGACGACGAGACTAAGACGTCTTTTCTCAAGGCGATGCCGGGTTATGCAACGCGGCGGCTGACACTCCACACCGCAGATCTTGACAGTCCGGGCTGTTTCGACAGCATTTTTCAAGGCTGTCAGGGCGTGGCTCACCTTTCGCACGTCTCCACTTACGACGATGAGGGCTATGTGCGGGGTGTCTGCGATCACATCATTGAGAGTATCAATAAGTCCGGATCGGTGAACCGCGTCGTCGTGACGTCGAGCATTGCGGCTGTGATTTCTGAACAAGACATCCAAGAGCTCGTGCGACGTCCGGTCTTGTTTGAAGGACGATACCCCGATGAACAGAATCCAAAGCGGACCACAGCGCGGGGCCAGGGCTATTCTATTGGGAAGATGATTGCCGAGCGCGCGTTTGCGGATGCTGCCGAACACAGCGGGCGATGGGACGCGATCACCTGCTGCCCGGGCGATAACGTGGGTCCCATTTTGTCGCGACACCACAAAAGTCGTGGGCCCTGGCAGCACCACATTGAGACCATGTTACTCGGCGAATACATGCAAAATGTGGTGGGCGCGTATCGCCCTTGGTATACGGTCGACGTACGCGATGTGGCTGAGGCTCATATTCGAATGTTAGAGCAAGACGGACTCGAAAATGGCGAGCGTTTTATTGCCTGGTCGACTGAGACGCGCGACGTTGAGGACATCTGCGCCAGCATCGATCGCTTGCTGCCCGAGTTAGGCTTCGCAGGAGCGACGCTGATCGATCCTTTGCCTGACAGCGTAAAAGCGCGAGAGGCTGAGTTTAGGGCCGTTTGGAACGGTTGCGAGCTGCGAAATGATCGGATCAAAGAGGCCTTGGACATGGAGTTTCGGTCGCTCGATGAATCTATCCGCGATTGTGTTGAATCGCTAATGACGGTTGGCGGTGTGGAACCCCTTCGTAGGTAAGCCGGCTGGATCTTCGCCTTCAACCCGGGTACTCCGTATGTTTCGAAATCTGCTACGGAATTATCGGTAAGGCGTCTAACCACCTGTCGCTATGGGGTGGTTCGATCTCTATTTCTGGCCTCATTTAATCCAATGAACGTTTATTGTTGCGTTTGTCCAATTCGGCGACTATCTCGCGGTGCCGCGCGGCGGTGAGGTTATAGCGGCTGTATACAAAAACTGCGATGACGGCGGAGAATGCCATAGCGGGCCCCGCCACGATGCCCATCCGCGTGAGTATTGCTTCGTCGAGTTGGCCGGGCACGGCCTCGAAAGGCAGTCGGACATAGAGATCCAAGGCGATGCCCGCAAATAGATGTCCCACAGAATAAGAGGCTTTGGCAAAGAAGGCGCGAGCGGAGAAATACAAACCGTCTTGGCGAAGCCCCGTGGCTAGTTCATTTTCATCGATAAGATCGCCAATCATGCCCATGATCGCCACCCCGCCAATTCCAATCGTTAAGGCGAATGCGCCAGCGTTGGCGATAAGAATGGGTAGCAAATTCTCATCGTGGTTGACCGGCAGTAACCCAAGAAGTCGAAGGTCAATCACTAATTGCGCAAAGACGGTCATGAAAATTAGCGCTGTCACAATGACCGGCTTACGATCGAATTTTTTCTGAAGTACTGGTGAGGCGAGCGCCCCGACGATAACCATGGGTAAGGCGACGACACCAAAGTATTTGATGTCTTCGGGAGCAAGCTCCCAGAAATAGGTGTTTATGAAGACGTTTAAGGTGTCGTAGATCCCACTCGTGATCATGAAGAAAAAATAGCCGACCATGAGGATGAGGTAGTTGCGGTTATTGAAGGTGTTAAGGATTTCTCTGAAGAGCATGATGACGGTAAATCGCTCTGTGGGTGCGGGTGCCTCGGTCAATCGATCGACATGCTTGAGTGTCAGTAGGGCACATCCCCAGATGGCGACGATGATGGCCGCGCAGGCGCATATGACCATTGGTCCATAAGCGGCTGGGTCGAGTTGTCCGGGTACCAGTTGCCCATCCGTTGCGCGTACTCGCTCGCCGGCAAAGAAATAACCCCAGGTGGAAATCGCCACGAGTGCGCCGGAAGCCGCACCAATGATTGTGTTGGCACTGAACAGTTGTGATCGTTGAAACTGGTCCTTGGACAACTCTCCACCTAGAGCAAGATGCGGCACATGATAGAGCGTTAGAAATGCTCGACTTAAAATGGTGGTGAGGGCTAGCCAGACAAACAGACCGAGCTGGTGACTGCCTTCAACGAAGCCCTGGGGGGGATTGAAAATACAGTAAACCGTCAGGGCAAGCGGCACCGGCGCGACAAACATGAAGGGGTGTCTGCGACCATATTTTCCACGCCATCTGTCTGAGATTATGCCGACAACAGGGTCGGTCAGTGCATCACCCACCAGGGCAAGCATGACGGCGATCCCGATTAAGGTGTTCGATAAGCCTATAACTTGATTATAAAAAATGGTGATAAAGGTATTGAAAAGCCCCATGTAGACGGCTTCTGCCATTGCGCCGGAACCGAAGGCGAACTTTGTACCAAAGCTCAGACGAGTTGAGCCGACGTGCGCGTTATCAATCACAGTTAGTGAATCCTTTTACTCAACGG
>JAQXEB010000248.1 GCA_029251065.1 Luminiphilus sp. | reverse complement strand
TGTTTACTGAGGCTGAAACGATGATGATGAATGACATGCCGATCATTCCTATCTACACCTACACCAGCAAGCACCTCATTCACCCAAGCGTTGAGGGGATTTATCCAAACCTTATGGATTCTTTGAATCTCAAGTACGTCACCTTGCATCCAGGGCGGCGTCTCGACATGGAGTCTAACTAACGTGGTCCGTTTTATTTTATGGCGTCTCCTGCAGGCGATACCCGTCATTTTTGTTGTCATTACCGCCACGTTTTTTCTTGTTCGATCAGCACCAGGTGGTCCTTTCGACAGCGAAAAAGCAGTGCTGCCCGAGGTCAAGCGAGCACTTGAGGCTCAGTACAAGCTTGATCTTCCGCTGCATGAGCAATACTTCGCCTACCTGGGCGACCTCAGTAACGGCGACTTAGGTCCCTCGTTTAAATATCCGGGCCGCAGCGTCAACGAAATTTTGGGAAGTGGTCTGCCGGTAACCGCCGAACTCGGTCTATACGCACTCACCTTCGCGCTTTTCGTCGGGGTATTAGCGGGGGTCTTTGCGGCGCTGAAACCCAATACACGACAAGACTTTATCCCGATGGGCATGGCAATGATCGGCATTTGTATGCCCTCTTTTCTTTTGGGGCCGTTACTGGTTTTAGTCTTTGGTATTTATCTTGACTGGCTGCCCATCGCCGGATGGGGTGATCTTCCTGGGGATAAGATTCTTCCATCGATCACGCTGGGCTCGGCTTATGCGGCTTATATTGCGCGTCTCAGTCGTGCGGGCATGCTCGAGATTCTGTCACAGGATTACATTCGAACGGCTCGCGCAAAAGGGCTACCGGAATGGCAGGTGGTCACACAACATGCGCTCCGTGGGGGATTGATTCCTGTTATCGCATTTTTAGGTCCGGCCTTCGCCGGACTTCTTGCCGGCTCCTTCGTCGTTGAAACAATTTTTTTTTTTTTTTTTTTGGGGCGATTTTACGTTCAGGCCGCGTTTAACCGTGACTACACCATGATTTTGGGCACAACGGTGTTTTTGTCGACGCTCATTGTGTTCTTCAATCTGATCAGTGACGTCATTGCCGCTTGGTTAAACCCACGACTGCGTGCGCAGTTCAAGGGGGGCGCGTAATGAGTACTCAAGACATCGCCTCACTCGTTGAGGCTGAACAAGGGGCCTCGCTCTGGCACGACGCGTGGCTAAGACTGAAGAAAAATCGCGCAGCCGTCACTGGTGGTGTTGTTCTGCTGGTTATGGTGGTACTGGTCCTCCTGACTCCTTGGATAGCACCTTACAGCTATGAAGCGCAAAACCTTGATCTCGGTGCTACCCCGCCGTCTGCTGCGCATTGGCTTGGGACAGATATTTTTGGACGTGACCTACTGACTCAAATTCTTTACGGCGGACGAATTTCTCTCGCCGTTGGCTTCATAGCCACCGCTGTGGCACTGGTGATCGGCGTGACGTGGGGGGCGGTCGCAGGCTATGTCGGCGGCCGGGTTGACTCTCTGATGATGCGCTTCGTAGACATTCTCTACGCGCTGCCATTCATGATTTTCATTATTTTGTTAATGGTCGTCTTTGGTCGTAACATCCTGCTGTTATTTCTCGCCATTGGTGCTGTGGAATGGCTCACCATGGCGCGTATTATGCGAACACAAGTCCAGTCGCTGAGGCAGCAGGAGTTTGTCGAGGCCGCGGTATCACTCGGTTTGGCGCCTGCGGCGATTATTTTTAGGCACATCATCCCTAACGCTCTTGGACCGATCATCGTTTACACCACACTCACCATTCCGAGTGTGATGTTACTCGAAGCATTCCTGAGCTTTTTAGGGCTGGGTATTCAACCCCCTCAAACAAGCTGGGGTCTGTTAATTAGCTATGGTGCCGAGACCATGGAAGAATACCCCTGGCTGCTGATCTTCCCTGGCGCGGCTCTCACCATCACACTTTTTTCACTCAACTTTTTAGGCGATGGCCTACGTGACGCGCTCGATGTTCGCGGCTCTAAGGATTAGTCGATGAGTCTTTTAAATGTAAACGATTTGAGCGTTAGTTTCGTGACCCGTAACGGCACCACCGAGGCCGTGAAGAACGTCAGTTTCTCCGTTGAGTCAAAGGCCATTACCGCGATTATCGGGGAGAGTGGCTCGGGGAAATCGGTATCGTGCTATGCCCTGCTGGGGCTAATTCCTCAACCTCCCGGGAGAGTGGACTCTGGAACTGCCGAGTTTGGCGGCCGCGACCTTCTCAGTCTCTCCGAGCGCGAGCTGCGAAGCATTCGTGGTTCCGATATCGCAATGATCTTCCAAGACCCAATGACCTGTCTAAACCCTTACATGAGAATTGGTGAACAACTCATCGAGCCGCTGATTGTGCACGGCGTCGCCAATAAGGAGGCAGCAACAAAGCGTGCCGTTGAGCTGTTAGATGAAGTCGGCATTCAGAATCCCGAAGTCGCGATGCAGGCGTACCCTTTTGAATTCTCCGGCGGTATGCGGCAGCGGGTCATGATCGCTATGGCACTCATTGCAGAACCCAAGTTATTGATTGCTGACGAGCCGACCACTGCACTAGACGTCACCATTCAAGCTCAGATTTTACGACTAATAAAAGCGCTTCAAGACAAACGAGACATTGGGGTTCTTTTCATCAGTCACGATCTGGCTGTAGTGTCCGATATTGCCGATCATATTGTGGTGATGGAAAAAGGCCATGTTGTCGAGCAAGGCACGCCTTCGGCGATCTTCTCGCAAGCGCAGCACCCTTATACGCAAAAGCTGTTGGCGGCCATTCCGAGTGGCGAGACGCCTATGTCAGACGCAGAGCGTCCCAACTTAATTACCGCGACTAATCTCAAGACCTATTTCACCAGCAACAACGCCGACGAGCCTGTCAAAGCGGTTGACGATGTCTCACTCACCATCCGTCAAGGTGAGGTCCTCGGACTGGTCGGTGAATCCGGCAGCGGAAAGTCGACGTTTGGTCGATCGCTGCTGCGCCTAACCCCCATTACCGCAGGCCGAATCAGTTTTGACGGTATTGATGTGGGTGGACTGGACCGAAACAATCTAAAAGCGCTGCGCCGGCGAATGCAAATGATCTTCCAAGATCCCTACGCATCGCTCAACCCGCGCATGACCGTTTACGACAC
>JAQXEB010000247.1 GCA_029251065.1 Luminiphilus sp. | reverse complement strand
AAAATGCTTGACGAAATTGGCGATGTGTCCCGGATCGATGAATTTGTGGCGCGCGCTAAAGATAAGAACGACCCCTTCCGACTCATGGGCTTTGGCCACCGGGTTTATAAAAACTTTGATCCCCGCGCTAAAGTAATGAAGCAGGCAGCCGACGAGGTCCTTGCCGAGCTTGGCATTCAAGACGAAAATCTTGAGATCGCTAAGCGGCTGGAAGAAATAGCATTAAGTGACGAGTACTTTATCGAAAAGAAGCTCTACCCTAACGTGGACTTTTACTCGGGTATTATTTTGAAGGCGTTGGGCATACCCACGTCCATGTTTACTGTGATTTTTGCTGTGGGTCGAACGGTTGGATGGGTGGCACACTGGAACGAGATGATCGGGGGTAGCTACCGAATTGGGCGTCCGAGACAGCTTTACACCGGATACCAATCGCGCGACTACCTGTCAGTCGAGGAGCGATAATGGTAAGGACTATGCAACGAGTGGTTATATCGGGGGTGGGCTTGTACACCCCCACCGAGAGCGTCAGTAACCACGAACTTGTAGAGTCTTTTAACGCGTGGGTCGAAAAATATAACCGCGAGAACGCGGATGCAATTGCTGCGGGCGAGCTTGAGGCCAAAGGCCCCTCGAATGTTGAATTCATTGAGAAAGCTTCGGGCATTCACTCTCGATTCGTCATGGACAAGGCGGGTATTATTGACCCCGACCGCATGGCTCCGCGTTTGTCGCCACGGTCAAATGATGAACCCTCGGTCATGTGTGAAATTGCCGTCGTCGCTGCCAAGCAAGCTATTGAACAGGCAGGTGTCAGCACAGACGACATTGATGTGGTCTTGGTGGCCGCCTCAAACATGGAACGGGCCTACCCTGCGATGGCAATCGAAGTACAAGCCGCCCTGGGTATAAAGGGTTTTGCCTTCGATATGAACGTCGCCTGCTCCTCCGCGACATTTGGTATCCAGCAAGCTCATGACATGGTGGTGGCCGGCAGCGCAAGACGCGTCTTAATGGTCAACCCGGAGATCTGTACGGGCCATCTCAATTTCCGAGATCGCGATTCACACTTCATTTTTGGCGACGTGGCGACCGGTGTGATCGTTGAAGCCGCCGAGGGATGCCAGTCCGACAACGCGTTTGAGATTCTTGATACTAAGTTACAAACGATTTTCTCCAATAATATTCGGAATAATTTCGGCTTCCTCAATCGCGCCACCGAAGAAGGTATCGGGCAGGTCGATAAGCTTTTCGTTCAAGAGGGGCGCAAAGTGTTCCGAGAGGTCTGTCCCGCCGTTGCCGAGCAGATTACGACGCAGCTGGCAGAGATGAATATCGCCCCCGACTCGCTTAAGCGTATCTGGCTTCATCAGGCCAATAAGAATATGAACGAACTTATCGCCAAAAAAATTCTGGGCCGAGAGCCGAGCGACGAGGAGTCGCCAACCATTCTTGACGAATACGCCAACACGTCATCAGCGGGCTCTATCATTGCGTTTAAAAAATACAATGAAGACTTCGAGCCAGGAGAACTTGGAGTTCTGTCGTCTTTTGGCGCGGGCTACAGCATAGGCTCGATCGTACTCAAGCGCGTTTAATCTGCTGACAGCACCTCGGACAAGGCGGCTAACACGGAGAGCTGCTGATCATGTGTCCCCACCGTAATGCGAACCCACGGCAGTAACGCGTCGCTCGACCAGCTGCGCACCAAAATATTATGCCGCTTCAAAATGTGAGTGAGCGCCTCGCCGCTATAGCGCGGATGCGCTGCGAGGACAAAATTAGCGAGTGAGGGCAGCACATAAAACCCAAGCGATTGAAGACCATTGGTTAGCGCCTCCCTATTGGTTTTAATGGTTGAAGACGCCTGAGTAAACCAAGCGATATCGTTAATCGCTGCACTCGCTACCGCTTGAGCATGAGCGTCAATCGGATAAGAATTAAACGAGTCCTTCACCCGGCGCAAACCTTCTATGAGCGACGCGTTGCCGAGCCCATAACCGACCCGGAGCCCCGCAAGCGCGTGACTTTTCGAGAAGCTTCGAGTGACCAATAGATTGTCATAATCATTGATGAGTGGAACAGCGGTCTCTGCACCGAAACCAAAATACGCCTCATCAACAACTACGAGGCGCTCTGCATTCGATTCCAGCAAGTCCTTAACCGCAGCGCGCGGCAAGGCGCGACCGGTCGGTGCATTTGGATTGGGGAATACTAAGGGCCCTTCCCAGGCCGCCATAGACGCGATATCAATCTCAAGATCTTCGGTCATTGGAATACGTTCCACCCCGTGACCAAGCAGCTGCCCCCACACCGGGTAAAACGTATACGTCATCTCAGGAATCGCGGGCACGCTGTCGTCATCGGTAAGGAAGGCTGTCCAGGCGAATGCGAGCACTTCGTCGGAGCCGTTACCGACAAACACTTGATCCACATCAAGACCTTCGGAGGCCGCTATTGCTGCCGTCAAGACACGCGAGGTCGGATCGGGATATCGGCGGAGTGCCTCGACACTCAACGCTCGCCCCGCAGAGACGGCCTTTTCCGAGGGCGCCAGGGCATGCTCATTGGTGTTGAGCTTGATAATGTCAGGTCGCTGGGCTTGTTCCCCTGGCGTATAGGGCGCGAGGCGCTTGAGCGTGTCAGACCAATGCCGATTCATGAGATCACCAAAAAGCTGACAGTGTATTGGTCTAGCCGACGCATGTCAGCTTACGAGGTCACGAACCTTGGCGCTGTCCAGGTGGCGCACATCTAGGCCCCGCGACAAGTAGATGACTTGCTCCGCAATATTGGTGGCATGATCGCCCACTCGCTCTAAGCTTTTCAGAATCCATAGGTAGGACATGGAGGCTCTCAACGTCTCAGGCTGATCCTCGATGAACTCTACCAGCCACTCCCGTGCGTCAAGATAAGCCTCATCAATATCGTCGTCGGTCAAGATCACAGAGAGCGCACCCTCCACATGAAGTCTTGCAAAGCTGTCTAATGCGGCCTTCAACATTGTGTTGACCCGCATGGCAATGCTCCGGACTTTGATCCCTGTTTCGTCATGGGCACCCCGCTCTGACAACAAAATAGCTTGCCTGCCTATTTTCACCGCCTCGTCACCAATACGCTCAAGATCTGTCGTCACCTTAATCACTGCCAACACGAGTCTGAGATCGCCTGCTGCTGGCTGCCGAAGCGCAAGGATACGTGCGCACTGTTCATCGATAGAACGCTCCAACGCATTCACTTCGGTGTCGAGTCCAATCGCCTCTTCGGCAAGCAGTGAATCCCCCTCAAGCGTTGCATCAACCGCTTTTTCGATTTGAGATTCAACGAGCCCGCCCATGTTCAATAATTCGCCCTGGACGCCCTCGAGCTCCCGCGAAAATTGCGCAGAAATATGTCCACGTTGGTTACTGTAGTCATTCATCTTAGATATTTCGGGCCTTAACCGTAACGGCCCGTAATGTAGTCCTCCGTCTCACGTTTTACTGGAAACGTGAAAATCGTTTCTGTTTGACCAAACTCCACTAACTGACCACCGTGCATAAACGCAGTGCAATCGGAAACTCGAGCGGCCTGCTGCATGTTGTGTGTCACGATTATTATGGTGTGCGATTGTTTCAATTCGTAGATCAGTTCTTCAATCCGAAAGGTGGATGTCGGATCCAGCGACGACGCAGGCTCATCCAGCAGCAACACCTGTGGCTCTAACGCTAAGGCTCTGGCAATGACCAGGCGTTGCTGTTGGCCCTGCGACAGCTTCAGTGCGGAGTCGTCAAGTCGATCTTTTACTTCGTCCCACAACGCTGCCGCTCGAAGTGCTTGCTCAACCTGCTCTTCTAGCTCGCGGGTGCTCGTCACACCACTGAGTTTGAGTCCATAAGCCACATTTTCGAATACCGTTTTCGGAAAGGGATTAGGTCTTTGAAACACCATACCAACACGTCTGCGAAGCGCCGTGACGTTAGTACCGGGGCTTAATATGTTCAATCCATCCAGCATCACCTCCCCACTGTATTGCACGCCGTCAATCAAATCGTTCATCCGGTTCATGCAGCGAAGCAGCGTCGATTTGCCACAGCCGCTCGCACCAATAATGGCCGTGACGGCCCGCTCAGGAATATCAACCGATATATCTTTTAAGGCTTTCGGATTATCGCGATACCCCAGTGACAGATGCCGCACCGAGACTGCCACCATTGAATCTCCCTCCCCAACGTGGGGTCTTACGTCTGTTTCATTCAACGGTTCAAACATGATCACATCGCTCAAAAGGGGTTTTCAAAGGTTTTGCGTTTAAGAATGGCCGTTCTTAAGCTGACCGCGGTTAAGTTTAGAACACCGATTAACAGTACGAGGATCAATGCGATGCATGCCACCCAGCCAAGGCCTCCGGGCGGAAGGCGGGCAAACAACGCAGCGTCAAATAGCTGAAAACCCAGATGCATAAATTTCTGCTCAAATTCAATAAATGGCGCGCGACTCGACAGGGGGAGTGACGGCGAGAATTTGACCGCCCCCACGAGCAGCAGTGGTGACACCTCGCCGGCCGCGCGCGCGGTCGCAAGAATCAATCCCGAAAAAACACTCGGTAAGGCGGCCGGCATCAGGGCCTTGAAGACCGTTTCACTCTTTGTGGCGCCCAAAGCGATACTGGCCTCGCGAAGGTCATTCGACAGTGCATCAAGACCCTCTGTCACGGCCACGATCACAACGGGCAAGTTGACTAAAGCGAGCGTGAGCGCAGCCCAAAGCAAACCCGTTGTACCGAATGTCGGGCGGGGCAATCTATCCGTATAAAAAAGCGCATCAACCTGTCCGCCAAGTCCATAGACAAAAAATCCAAGCCCGAAGATGCCATAGATAATCGCGGGGACGCCTGCAAGATTGGTGATACTGATCCGAATAAGTTTGGTATACCAGGTGTCTTTTGCATACTCAGACAAGTAAATGGCGGTCGCGACGCCTAGGGGTGCTACAAATAGCGTCATAACCATCACGAGTGAGAATGTCCCTGCAATGGCGGGGAATAACCCTGTCAAACCGTTCTCTACATTTGGCTTGGCGAAGAGAACATCATTTAATCGATCAAGAACACCGTCTTCATGACCCCCAGAAGACAAGAACAGCCAATCGCCAGCGCTGGCGAGCAGCAAAACGAATAAGCCACTTCCGATGAGCAGCAGGGTAGACACCATGCTCGCCGATAGGCCGAGCATGGCGAGCGATCTCACTCGCTCGAATCGAGAGCCCGAAAGTCGACGTCGTCTGATCGTCGCGCTCGATCCCATTACAGTCCCCTGACGCGCATTCTTACTCGCGAACGAATAATCTCGGCCACTGTATTCACGATAAAAGTGAGGCCAAAAAGCAAAACACCCATCACGAATAGCACTTGGTAATGCGAGGATTTTTTAGGTGCTTCCGGCAACTCTAGCGCCAGTGATGCACTAACAGAGCGAAGTCCTTCGAAGATACTGAGGTCCAAAATTCCAGTGTTGCCCGACAACATGACGAGAATCATCGTCTCACCCGCCGCCCTTCCAAATCCGACCATGATTGCTGCAATCATTCCAGGTAATGCGAGAGGCAACACAACGTCGCGATAACTCTGCCAAGGTGTGGATCCGAGGGCCAGAGCACCCGCGGCCATGTTACGTGGCACGGCATGGATCGCCTCCTCGGCAATAGAAAATATCGTTGGGGTAATCGCTAAGCCCAAAACAATCCCAACCAGCAGTGAATTAAAGTACGAAATCGATAGGCCCGTTGACAACAGGTAGGCCTCAAGGGACCCGCCGGGAAGTTGTGCCGCGCCAATCAACCCTGCAGCAGCGCCCAATACGATCACCAGCAAAACCAAGGGCAGCAATCTCAGGGGCCAGTCATCTAAGGCGTCGTGTCTCACCCATCGCCAGCCCAGTGCTCTGACGCCAAAGATCCCTAAAACCGCAAGAATCGGGAATAAGGCAATAACGCCAATCAGTGCAGACAAAAACTCACCAAAGCGAGGTGCAAGCCAAAACAAACCAATAGCGCCCAGTACCACCGTCGGAAACGCGGTCAGCATATCGATCGCAGGTCGCACTCGCTGCCGCTGAGCCTCTGACATAAAGCAACCCACATAAATTGCACAACCCAAACTTAAGGGTACGGAGAACAGCAAGGCGAGCAACGCCGCCTTGAGCGTTCCAAAAATCAGAGGAGTCACTGAATATTTTGACTCAGCCGCCTGCGCGGAGGGAAGGGGTAACCACAGATACTCCTCAGACGGATAACCTTCATACTGAGTCGGGCTAAAGAGACGACGCCAGTCACCCCCAATGTCAGTCGCTCGAAACACAAACAGCACGGCGTCGCCAGAGGGTGTCAATGCGCGAATAAGCGACGGCGACACCCAAGCAATTGTATCGATCTCGACATCCACTTGAATACGCAACGTGGCATCAGGGTTTCGAAAATCAACAACCTGTATTTCGGACAAAGACGTTGCCAAGGCCACCACGGCAAGTCGCGGATGCCCGGCTAACGCAACAATATCGCTATCCACTAAAACGGTTTTCACGCGCTCTACGGCAGGCACATCATTGATAGATGTCGATTGCGAGAAGTGGAAATGCTCCAGCCTGTTGCCCACCAGTACTGCAAGCCCTCTCTGATGACCCACCATTTGAGCAATCGAGAAGTCTGAGGGTAATTCGGTAACGTTTAGTCGAACTGCGGTTTGATCATGCACCCACAACCAAGGATTGCCTGGATTGCCTATGAGTTGCCACCCTCCTTTTGAGACCCAGTAGATTGGCTGCCTGAGGTCTGCGTCCTGCGACTCAGCTCGCGACACAGGTACACCCCTACCCCCATCAGGTGCATCGATGCGCTCTAGAGTGCTAGCGGCAAAAATAGGCGCCGCCACCACCATCATTTGCACAACCATTCCCAACAGCGCAAAGATCACGGTAAAACTCGCGACTCTTATCAGCAATCCCAGACTCACAGACTTGAAATGGCGCCAATTAGCCACAGGCATCGGCTACGCCCCGTGCAGACTGGGAATCAGGAACTTGCGGAATACTAAAGCCTGCATTTATCAAGAGATCGCGACCCTTCTCGCTCGCAACGTAGGCTACAAATTCGCATTCAATAGACCGCGATTCTGAGCTAACGTCAGTCATCAGGTACAGGTAAAGCGTTCGCTTTAGCGGATACTCAGGATCATCTGGGTACAAAATGCGCCCATCCGGTCGTTCAATACCTAATATTTTGACGTCGTTTGAGGTATAGCTTGTCGCCGTGTAGCCAATGCCACCCGGGACCCTTGCTACTGTATTGACGATACCCGCCCCGCCCGGTATCTCATTGACAAAAATACCGGGATCCCCATCGCACAGGGCGATACGCCGAAAATATTGATACGTGCCACTGGTCGCGGTTCTGCCAAAGACTTGTATTTTCCGATTCGCCAATGGGCTGTCTTCTCGCAAGTCTCGCCAAACGATAGGACGCATTGAGCTCCCACAGGTGCCCGGCATACCAAATATCTGACCGACTTCCGCCATTGACACACTTTTCAAGGGGTTTTGCTGATGCACGATCAACACTACAGCATCTACTGCCAGCGAAATTTCAATTGGGGGTCTCTGCCGTCTAACGGCAAAAGCGTCCCGCTCATCGGCATTCATCCGACGACTCATAGTCCCGATCGTTGCCGTCCCCAATAGCAGTGCCGGGGGCGTCGCCGCTGAGCCCACAGCCTGAACCTCAACCAAGACTGTCGGATTAAGAACGTAAAATTGTTCGGCCCACGCTGTGACAACTTTAGCGAGTGTGTCTGAACCCACGATGATCAGACTACGATCACTTTCGTCATCAGACTGCGCCCACACAAGCGATGAGCTAACCAGCACCGAAACAACAAAAAATCGTCTAAAGAGTCGCTTCATTGGCGCTGAATAGGATTGAAAAAACGGAGCCCTCGCCCGGAATACTCTCAATCTTGAGCTCCGCGTTGTGTGACAGCGCCACGTGCTTCACGATCGCAAGGCCCAAGCCCGTGCCGCCTGTGCTCTGACTTCGGCTCTTATCAATACGGTAAAAACGCTCAGTCAGGCGTGGAATGTGATGCTCCTCAATCCCCTCTCCTCGATCAACAACTCTAAGAACGGGTCTGTTATTGCGCGCGAACCACTCTACCGTGACCTCCGATTCTGAGTCACTGTACTTCAAGGCGTTAACGATGAGATTGCTGATCGCACTGTGCAACTCGATCACGTCGCCAAAAATGAGGCCCTCATGACTCAAACAAAGGCTAATGAGCCGGTCGGGCCATGCAGCTCTTAACCCATCTACAATTTCCACAATCAAATTACCCACGTTTACGGGTGAGGTTTTATCTGTGTTTTCTATGGATTCGATTCGCGACAACCATAATAAATCCTTAAGCAGCACTTCCATACGCCCCACTTGCATGTCCATTTGCGACAGTGGGCGTTGTATTTGCGTGACCACGTCATCGCTCAATAATCCAAGATTTTCCACGTACCCTTTTAACACCGTCAGAGGTGTTCTTAGCTCATGCGAGACGTTCCCTACGAAATCGCGGCGCATCATCTCGAGCTTGTATTGCTCAGTGATGTCTTTGACAAAGATCAGTCGGTCGCCTGAACCAAAGATCGACACTTCAACCTGCAGACACTTATCCTGCTCAGGGGTTGGGGGCATTCGCAGTGGTGACTTGTACTCTCCACAGGTGAGGTATTCACTCAGCTCCGGTGCGCGCATAAGATTTAGCAGCGGACGGCCAACGTCGTGCACCAAAGTAATGCTCAACAACGACTCAGCGGAATCGTTAACCCAGACTATATTGCCTCTGGGGTCCGTGATCAGCGCAGCGTCTCGCAATGATTTCAGCGACGCTTGCAGGTATTCCAACGAAGACGCTAAGCGCCCTTGGGCCTCTTTACTTTGGCGTTGCAGACGGTAGACGTGATCGAAAAGCCTCCCCCAAACCCCACTTGCTTCCGGAGGGTCACTCTTTGAATTAGACAGCCACCGTTCCATCCGAAAAAGCTGAATATTCCAAAACAGCAAGACCAGCGCCAAGGCAACGCTGAGTCCTCCCACAATATTTCCAAGAAAGATTCCGAACAACGCGCCCAGACAAATAATAACAACAAGTCTTGTTAGGGCACGCCACCAGTGGCGCGAGAGACTCACTCGGCTACCATGCCCTTTGCCGAGAACCGATACCCCGTTCCCCTAACCGTCTGCACCAAGTCGCTGTAATCAACTACCCCGCCCTCTAGGGCCTTTCGCAGACGACGGATATGAACATCGACCGTGCGCTCTTCCACATAAACATTAGCGCCCCAAATATGATCTAAAAGCTGATTCCGGGTGTATGCGCGCTCTGGGTGGGACATAAAAAACAGTAATAAATTGAATTCGGTAGGGCCCATTTCAATAGGCGCATTCGCAACAAAAACGCGTCGACCATCCACGTCAAGCACCAACTGCTCGACTTCAAGAAGACCTCGTTGGTCCCCCGCCTCGCTCCGACGCAGCAGGGCCTTAATGCGAGCGATGAGCTCTCGAGGTGCAAAGGGTTTGGTGACGTAGTCATCTGCTCCCAAATCCAGGCCTTGGACAATGTTTTCTTCAGCAGTCTTGGCGGTCAGCATGATGACCGGAATCTCGGCAGTCGTGTCGCTGCGCTTCAATCGCCTCAGCAGCTCAAGGCCACTCCCCCCAGGGAGCATCCAATCGAGTAGCACAATCGATGGACGCTCATCCACGATAATCCGGTGGGCATCCTGAATGTTTGCAGCTTCTAAACACTCAAAATCAGAGATCTCCAGCGCCATACGGAGCATGTCGCGAATCGAGAACTCGTCATCAACGATTAGTACCTTTTGTGCTGTCATTACGCAAAACCCTCTCAGTCTCGCCCATTAAATAATAATAAAGTGACAACGACATGACGCCCTTACCACCAATCGAGCCAGCCTTTGCGTTCAAACTCAGTTTGGCAGGAGGCCAACTGGTTGTTGTAGCGTGTTGCCCGACGATCGACTTTTTTAGCAACCTCTACCAGCCACGGTTTTGAACGATAACTGGCACGTTTATAACCCCCGTGCCCCTCGTGATACGCAAGATACAATCGGAAAGCGTCGTCTTTCGAAATGCCATTCACCTGATGCGTCGTGTGGTTATACCAACCCACAAAATCAATTGCGTCCTCAAAGTCGTCTCTATCAGCACCATGGTTACCGGACTTACGCTTGTACCAGTCCCAGGTACTGGTTTTGGCCTGCGAGTAACCGTAAGCGTCGCTGGCTCTTGGCCCAGGAATAAACCCCCAAATCTGTTTACGTGGCGGCTTCGCGCCTGCAACAAAACGCGATTCCTGATGCATAAACGCCATCATGATCGAAACCGGAACCCCCCACCGCTTACGTGAGTCGACAGCATCGTCATACCATCCTCCTTTTTCGCGGAAAATATCGCAGACATTGTCCAATTTATCGGGAGGCGCGCTGGCGCACCCCGTCACGGTGACAATGACGATAAGTAATTGCACATATCGAAATCTGATCTGCTTCACACACCGGCCTCCGATACGATTTGAGCGAACTCCATCTCATCAATAATCTTCAACCCGAGTGATTGTGCCTTGCTGAGCTTAGAGCCCGCACCAGGGCCTGCGAGCAACACGTCGGTGTTTTTACTCACCGATCCCGCCGTCTGCCCCCCTAAGCGCCTGACCAAAGCACCCGCGGCGTCTCGCGACATAGACTCCAACTTACCGGTGACCACCCACGTTTGACCCGCCAAGACGTTATTAGCATTGCTCGACTCGTGCGTATCTACCCAGTCCATGCCAACGCACAACAATCGATCAATGAGTCGTCGATTCGATTCGAGAGAAAAATAGCGACGAATATGGGCCGCAACCACTGGACCCACATCGGATACCTCTTCCAGCGCGTTCTGCGACGCCGACGCAATCGCATCGAGGGATCCAAAATGCGACGCCAGACCACGCGCAGTCGCCTCTCCCACTTCTCGAATACCCAAGGCGTAAAGCAACCGGTGCAAGTCTGTAACCTTGCTCTTATCAATCGCATCGATGGCTTTTTGCGCAGATTTGACGCCCATTCGATCCAACGCCGCCACCTGCTCCACACTCAGATCGTAAAGGTCAGAGACCGATCTCACCAAACCGGTATCGAACAATTGATGGAGTAGCTTCTCCCCCACACCATCAATATCTAAGGCCTTGCGAGAAACAAAGTGCTCAAGCGCTGCTTTTTGCTGAGCCGGGCACCCCGTTCGGTTGTCGCATCGGATCGCCGCTTCGTCCAGATCGCGCGCAAGCGGCGTAGCGCAATCCGGACACTGACTTGGAAAGATGACTGTTTCGGGGTTTCCGACGCGTCTGTCGACCAAGGAGCGAACAATTTGAGGGATCACATCGCCCGCTCGGCGGACAATGACCTCATCACCGATTCGAATGTCGAGCCGAGCCATTTCGTCAACATTGTGCAGCGTGGCATTACTGACCGTAACGCCCCCTACAAAGACGGGCTTGAGACGAGCAACGGGTGTAATCGCACCGGTCCGACCGACTTGATAGTCAATGCCCAAGAGCGTCGTGACCTCCTCTTGAGCTGGAAATTTTCGAGCAATCGCCCACCGTGGTGCACGCGCAACAAAACCCAAACGTTGCTGTTGAACGAAGTCATCAACCTTCACGACGACACCGTCAATATCGACGTCCATCGCATCGCGCTGAGCTAAAATGCGTTCAACGTAGTGCTCGGCTGCACCCCATCCCTCGACGCGCTCGATAAGCCTCGACGTTTTAAATCCCGCATCACGGAGATATGCCAACGTGTGGCTGTGGGTTGCCGGCAGCTCAGCCTCCTCGACGTAGCCCACTGAATAAGCCATAAAAACCAGTGGTCGAGTGGCGGTCACTCTTGAATCAAGCTGCCGCAAACTGCCTGCCGCCGCATTTCTCGGATTCTGAAATACGGTGTCTCCGCGTTGGGCTTGCTCGGCATTTAAGGTGGCAAATGCGCCGCGTGGAATCACTACCTCGCCACGAACCTCAAGGACCTTTGGGTATGAAGGACTGCGTAAGCGCAAGGGAACCGTGTCAATCGTGCGCGCATTGTGCGTAATGTCCTCGCCCGATGACCCATCACCACGTGTGGCAGCGCGCACGAGAATGCCGTCCTCGTACAAAAGGCTCATGGCAACCCCATCAAGCTTAGGCTCACAACAAAACGTCAACGAATGAAGCCCAAGCTTTGCCGCGTTACGCTCCTCAAAAGCGGCTAAATCCTCACCACTAAAGGCGTTATCCAAGCTAAGCATGGGTAGCTTATGTCGCACGCTAACAAATTCACCTAAAGGCGTATCGCCCACTCGCTGGGTCGGCGACGATACTGAAAAAAGCTCTGGATGCAGTGCCTCCAGATCACGCAGTCGGCGCAGCGCAGAATCATATTCCGCATCACTCGCCAGCGGATTATCGTCACGATGATACGCCAATGACCACATATCTAGCCGCTCTCTGAGCGCCATGATCTCCAGCTCAGCAGTGCTCACCTGAGTTTCTCAGCCCGTGATTTATTTTCGTATTCTCTAATCGATTGGCGAAGACTTTCCACATATTGCTTGGTCATTACGCTGCGTGTTTCATCATAAACATCGCCGCCCAGACTGTGCGCTACCGTGTGAGCTGTCTCCAGCATCAAGTCAAATGCCCTAACCATTTCCTCAGGGCCAGGCAGTGTCAGAAAAAACATCAAGCCTTTAGTTTGCAGTGTATTCATCGCCTCAAGATCAAAGACACCGGGCTGCATCATATTGGCCACGCTGAATTGAATCGTGGGTTGGCCGCCTTGCGCTTGACTCAGGTGAAAAAAATCCATGTCGCCGAAACGCAGACCGCAGCCTAGAAGCACCCTGAGCACGTCATCGCCGGCGAAGCCTTGCTCAGCGCGAGCCATAACGTTAAGCGAATACACGGTCGCGTCTTCATGACGCGGCAGTGCGGCCGCCTGACCTTGTGTCGCTGGAATCGCTTCAATTTCGTCGAGCCAATCTAGAGTGCCTGGGTCGACAAGGCTGTCAGCTTCATGCTCTTCCAATTCGTCTAGCGATTCATCAGTGCTAGGCGACCCGTCAGACGTGAGCTTCGCATTCTCAGCTACAGCGAAGAGATTCTCGTCGCTGACCGGTGAAGACCCGCCTGTGTCCGATAACGCATCACCCACATACTCACCGAACGTCGGTTCCTGTCGACTAACCGCCCGGGCGCCACCATTGGGGAGCTCTCTCGAGCTTCGGTCATGATAGTCCGGTACCGGCGCTTCCTCTCTAACAACCCGCGCATTCATCTTGTAACCGTTGCGCTGTTTGCGTCGAAAGCTCACAACGAGCGCCGCGCACAACGCAAAAATAATAAACACAGCGACGAACGCTTCTGTGGTCAACGCTTGGAAGATATCAGGCATCACCTCTTTCCTTAGCTCGCGGCGAGTCGTGCAGCTTCCTCGATGTCAACGGTGACTAATCTCGAGACACCAGGCTCATGCATGGTAACGCCCATCAATTGCTCAGCTGCTTCCATAGTGATCTTATTGTGCGTGATAAAGACAAACTGCACCTTCTTCGACATTTCTGACACGAGACGCGCATAACGCCCAACGTTTGCGTCATCTAACGGTGCATCCACCTCATCAAGCATGCAAAACGGCGCCGGATTAAGCTGGAAAATAGAGAACACCAGCGCGATGGCGGTCATCGCTTTTTCGCCGCCAGACAGCAGATGAATGGTGCTGTTTTTCTTACCCGGTGGTCGGGCCATAATTGAAACGCCCGTGTCCAAGAGGTCATCACCCGTCATCTCGAGAAAGGCTGTCCCGCCACCAAACACTTTGGGGAACAGCTCACTAAAGCCCGCGTTAACGGTGTCGAAGGTATCCTTGAAGCGACTGCGCGTTTCCTTATCAATCTTTTTAATGGCGTTTTGAAGCGTCTCGAGCGCCGTCCGCAGATCGTTATCTTGCGCGTCCAGGTATTCTTTTCGCTCTTTGGCGCGCGTTGTTTCATCAATCGCTGCGAGGTTTATCGGCCCAAGCCGATGGATTTTGGCGCCAATACGTTCGACACGGACCAGCCACTCTGTCTCCTCAGCATCCTCCGGCAAGTCTGCTTCAACAGCGGCCACATCGGCGTCAAGCTCAGCAAGTGCCCTGTCAATCTGCTCAAGACGGACGCCTGTCTCAGCCAGTTTAAGGCGAGCGCCCTCACTGCGCGTCTGCACGCCGGCAACGGACTGCTCCGCCTTCATTCGGGCCTGCTCCTTATCGCGCAAAGTCGTTTCGAGCTCTGACAACCCCTGCCGCGCCTGAGTAAGCTGCGCCTCAACACCCAAGCGCTTTTCGAGAAGCTGACTCAGTACTTGCTGTGCTTCAAGGTCGGGGTTTTCGTCGGTGGGCATCTCGCCACGAATGGCGGCCTCTCGCTCCTCGTAGCTTACAACCTGTTGTCTCGCACGCTCAATGGACTGACGCAACGCCGCTTGCTGGGTAAGTAACTCGCGATTTCTCACCTCGCTGCGGTTGAGCGCAACATCAGCCTGCTGTTTCGCCTGACGACTCTGCCGCACGTGCTCACGCGCAGTTTCTCGCGCCGACTCCAGCTCGCTTCGGACCGACTCATCCGACTCCACTTGAATTTTTGCGCGACCGAGCATCTGGGTCGCTTGAGCAATCACCGCCCGCTCTTCTGTGCCGCGCACTTCTAGATCTGATAGGTCTTGGCGCAACTGCGCCTCTCGAGCTTGCCGTTGTTCCTGTTGCGCTAAGAGTGCCCGCTTTTGAGCGTCCAAACGACTCGCGTCGTGCTGCGCCACTTGCATTGATTCCTGCGCTGCATCAATTGACTGTTCAATTTCAGAGCGCAATGCTTGGTGCTCTGAAATCGCCGCATCCGTACGACTGAGCTCCGCGGTCACACGGTCGAACGCCTCAATAACGCCACTTAAACGTGCTTGCCTCGCAATAATGCCCTGCTCGGCATCCGCCTCGGATCGAGTGCGAATCCAATACTTGGACACCCACAGTCCATCCTTTGATACGATCGATGCGCCATCAGACAATGTCGGGCGCTGCGCGAGAGCAGTACGCCAATCCTCAACCACCTGCACCTCGGCGATCACGTGCTGGACAGCCTCTGGAACGTCTAGATAATGCGCCAGCATGGACGGTTCAGTTGAACGACTCGCGCTTGAAAGCCCCACCAACCGCAGGCCCGAAGACGGCTCTGTATCCAGCGCATCGAAAGAGGCCAGCTCCGCGCGAAACGCCGAGAGCCAATCGCCCAGAACGAGATCAGCCGCTGCCTCGTAGCCCGCATCGACAGAAATCGCATCCAATACAAGGCCATGTTTTTCAACACCTTGCACCCGAAGCCAATCAGTCACTGACTGACCACCGTTCTCTTCGCGTGCATCAGACTGCAACGCCTCCAGCGACGCTCGCTGCCCGCTGAGCGCCTGTACTTGTCGGCGCAGCTCGTCCTGCTGCTGACGCAGTGTCTCGAGCTTGGCGCGGGATTCGCCCAACGCATTTTTTAAATCGTCTAAATTTTCTCTGGCGCGGGTAACGCTCGCTTGTGCGACCTGCAGCGCGTCACTCATTGAGTCAATATCCTGGTCGTCGGCAGCCTGACTCAGCTGCTCAAGCTCAGTCTCAATGCGCGACAACCGCTCAGTTAACGTCACTAAATTACGTTCCGCATTAGCCTGGCGCCCCTGCTGAACCTCTACCTGCTGGCGAGGCACTGCGGCACGTTGCGTGAAACTGTCCCAGTCGCCGTCCGCAGTGGCCGCAATTTTTTCGGCTTCTTGAAGCGATTTATCAACGCGCGCCACTTCCTCGCGCTCGCGCGCCAGTGTCGGCTCGATGGAGGTCAGCGCTTCGGAAAGCTCGTTCAGACGCTGACTGTCAGAGTCCATCAGTCCGAGCTCGCGCTGTTTTCCTTGCAAGGTTTGTTCGAGGTCCTTGGCCAATGTCTCGCGACGTTGTTTAGCAAAGTTAATCGACTGCTCGATCTGACTCACTTCGCTGCCGAGCGAATAAAAACTACCCTGAAGCTCGCCCGTTGAAGTATTCGCTTCAGTAATGTTTTGCCTCAATAACTCGATATCAGCCACAGACGCCGACACCTCCGATTGATAGCGCTCTTTTTCAGTCGCAAATTCGTCAATCTCACGCTGCGCACGGCTTTCAACACTCGCTTGGACTTGGCGCTGCAGCACCAACAACTGAGCCTTCAGTCCTCGCTCTTCCGTCTTATATAACGCGTAACGCTCGGCCGCCTGTGCCTGACGCTTCAAGTGCCCTAAATTACGCTCAAGCTCTTCACGTAAGTCTGTGAGACGATCTAGATTATCCAGCGTCCGCTGCATACGGTTTTCAGTTTCGCGCCGACGCTCTTTGTATTTCGAAATGCCCGCGGCTTCTTCAATGTAAACGCGAAGATCCTCTGGGCGCGACTCTATGAGGCGAGAAATCATCCCTTGCTCAATAATCGCGTAACTACGAGGTCCGAGGCCTGTGCCTAAAAAAAGATCGGTAATATCACGTCGGCGGCACTTGTTGCCGTTCAGGAAGTAGTCTGAGGCGCCCTCGCGTGTAACCAACCGTCGCACCGAAATCTCACTGTACGCCGCATATTCGCCGCCGACCTTGCCGGTCGAATTATCAAACAGAAGCTCAATAGAGGCCTGTCCAACGGGCTGCCTGTGGGTGGTCCCGTTAAAAATAACGTCGGACATGGACTCGCCGCGAAGCGTCTTAGCTGAGCTTTCACCCATGACCCAACGGACGGCGTCAATGATATTGGATTTTCCACAGCCGTTGGGGCCCACCACCGCACACATGTTGCTCGGTAGTGTGACTTTGGTCGGGTCTACAAACGATTTGAACCCGGCAAGCGAAATAGACTTTAAGCGCATCAGCCCTCAAATTACGGCGCGGCAATCGCGGCCGTCTTCCCATCAAAAACACTAGATGTAGTGTACCTAGAAAGATCTGCCAACACTATATACAAATAAGGGTTATTGCGCGTTATCTCGTAAAGTCATGACAACGCTCGAAGAATCGATCAAAGAAATATCCCTCACTGCGCCTGTGAGCAAGGCATTTGAAAGCCCAGGCTGACCCGTTTTAGACAACTGAACTTCCAAGTCCACACGCTCCAGTGACGATAGGGCCTGTCCTGCCATACTGTTTGCGTCCGATAGACTCAGTGACACCGGCCAGGTCACCACCTCTTGCTTGGACACCGCCGTTGGCATTCGCACCTGACTACCTGCTGGGCGCGCGATTACGAACAGCGTCAGCCCCTGGTAGGCCTCGGGTACCAAGCCCTCTTCCAACTCAACCGTAACACCCAGTTTCACTGAGCTCGTAGCGGATTCGGAAGACTGCGGTAATCCACTGGCTTGCACCGACTCGGATAAGCGACGTTCGGCTTCAACAATCGCCGACCGCATTAACTCAAACGCCTCTGATCCCGGAACTTCGAGATCGCGCAACACCCTCATGTACCCAACGGCTTCAAGGTATTGACCTGCGCCAAAAGAGCCCATAGCCAGAGTTGCCAAGGCCGATTTTTGTCTTGGATCTGAAGCCAAGGCCTGCTCCGCTCGCTGCTGCGCCCTCGGCGTCAGGACTTGCCCGTTAGCAACAAATTCCGCCTGAGCCGCGCGCCCAAGTACGTCCGGGGCATCAGGGGCCTCTGCTAAAATAGCCTCAAAGTTTTGCAGCGCGTCCACCGCATTACCCGTTGCGATGTAATATTCGCCAAGTAACGAGTGGTAGTCCAAATTCTGTGGGCGCTGTGAGGATCGAGCCTCGATACGTGTAATAAGCGTCGTCACCTCGTCAGGTGTGGCTGATTCCAGGCTGGCGATAGCTCGCGCAATTTGCACGTCTTCATAGGCCCCCAGTCGGTCATACATCGCCACCGTAAAGGCGACAAGCAGACACGCAAGTGCCACTTGATACCCCCAACGCTGGCTCGCACCACGAACCACGAGATTGTCACCCTTTTGATCTTTATCATCCCAAGCTCTCAGTTGGGCATCAGTTAATAGAGAGACATCGTCGGTTTCAGCTTGGCGCACAGACAGCCAATCATCCACTGACTCCCCTTCAACACGACGCGTCCAAACCCGAGGAAGTACCAGTACGAACAGTGCTGCAAGCCCACAAAGCCCTACTGTAATCAGCATTAAGTCACTCACTGCTGCGCCTCGTCCTGAAACTTTTGGCGCAGTGCCTCGGCACGCGCCTGCTGAACAGGCGACATCGCACTGGCACGATCCCTCCGAATTTGTAACAGCACAACCGCCACCGCCATTAACAATAAAATCAGCGGCGCCGACCACAGCCAAAGGGTATTGCGGTCTAGCCCGGGACGGTATCGAACAAACTCGCCGTAGCGATCAACCAAAAAATCGATAATTTCACTATCGGTAGCGCCCGTCTCGAGTTTTTCATGGACGATCGCACGCAAATCACGCGAAATCGGCGCATTAGAATCGGCAATGTTTTGATTTTGACACTTAGGGCATCGAAGCTCCTGACTCAAGGCCTTGTAACGCGCCTCAAGCGCGGGCGAACTAAACTCATACGTCTCAATGACACCCAATGCTGCAGCTGAGGAGAGCGCAAGGCTCAGTAATAACCAGCGGAATAATGTCATGACCCACCCTCGAAGAAGGGTGCTAGCTGTTCGGTCCAAACTCGTTCATCGACCACACCCACGTGCCGATGTTGCACCGTTCCCGCAGCGTCAATGACATAGGTTTCTGGCGCGCCGTACACCCCTAAATCAAAACCAAAATCACCGTTAATATCCACTACCGTTTCGGCGTAGGGATTACCCAACTCCTGAAGCCAGGTGAGTGCTTTCACCGGATCATCCTTGTAGTTAAGGCCGTAGATCGTCACACCGTTCTCCGCTAAATCGAGGAGATAGGGATGCTCTACGCGGCAAGAGAAACACCATGTCGCCCAAACATTGAGCAGCGCAGGCTGCCCCCGCCATTGACCGGCGCTTCGACGGTACTCGCCCCCCAACACCTGCAAATCAAACTCAGGTAAGGGCTGGCCCACGCGAGCTGAAGGCAAAGCAGTAGGATCGAGGGCCAAGCCGCGCACCAGCAAGAGCACCAAGGCAGCGAACGCCGCTAGCGGCAGAAAGCGTTTAAGAAGCAAGACCGAGGGTCTCCTGGGGCACCGTCGCGGGACGACCGCGACGATAACGACGGTCCAGGGCCGTGGTCAGACCGCCCAGCCCAATCAGTAAGGCACCAAACCAAATCCACCGAATCATGGGCTTGTGCTGCACTCGAACCGACCAAGCACCATCACCCAAAGGCTCACCGAGTGCGAGGTACAGGTCGCGCATCACACCCGCATCAATCGCCGCTTCGGTCATAATCTGACCGCTGGCCACATAACGCCGCTTTTCGGGCATCATTGTTGTGAACATTTCTCCATCAAGAGTAACGGAAAAAATCCCTCGGTCGGCACTGTAATTAGGTCCCTCGACCACGGTCACCTCTTCAAGAGTGAACCTGTAGTTATTCAGCGCGACACTGTCCCCCGCTTCCATTCGCAAATCACGTTCGGCACTAAACTGCGTTACAAAAACAGCGCCGGTAAGGGTGAGGGCAAAACCAAAATGCGCGGTCAACATACCCACATAAGATGGCGTAAGACGCCTCATAAAGGTTCGCACATCCGTCACACCGCGCGTCCGTTGTTGAAGATCACGAATTAGTCCCGATACGACCCATCCCGACAGCAAAACAGCCAAGCACGCCCAGAGGTTGAGTCGGCCGATACCAAGGTAAGGCACCACCATCGCGACAATCACACAGATCAAGGCGGGAAAACCAAGTTCGCTGATCCAACGCGTGGCTTCGTCACGCTTCCATCGCGATATCGGTCCCACGGCCATAAAGGGCGCAACTAAGGCCATGGCTGGCACGAAAACCGCGTTGAAGTACGGGGGGCCAACGGAGTACTTGCCTTGCCCGAGCGCGTCCATTAACAGCGGAAACAACGTTCCGAGTAAAACAACGATCGCCGAGACCGCAAAAATGAGGTTGTTGACTAACAATAGGGACTCGCGGGACTCAAGCTCATAGCTAATCGGGCTTGCCACCGACGGCGCTCTGAATGCAAAGAGCGTCAGCGAACCGCCCACCACCAAGACTAAAAACACCAAGATGAAGAGTCCCCGTTCGGGATCTGCGGCAAACGCGTGAACGGAAGTCAGCACGCCTGAACGCACCAAAAACGTACCGAGTAAGGACAGTGAAAATGCGGATATTGCCAAAAGAACGGTCCACGACCTGAACAGCCCGCGTTTTTCGGTTACCGCCAGGCTGTGGATAAGCGCTGTCCCGACCAGCCAAGGCATGAAGGATGCATTTTCAACCGGATCCCAAAACCACCAGCCACCCCAACCTAATTCGTAATACGCCCACCAACTGCCAAGCATGATCCCCAGCGTCAAAAACGCCCAAGCAACATTAGTCCATGGACGTGACCACCGCGCCCACGATGCGTCCAAACGCCCACCCAGTAGTGCTGCCACTGCGAACGCAAACGGAACCGCTAAACCCACATAGCCCATGTAAAGCAGTGGTGGATGAATAATCAGCCCTGGATCCTGTAGCAATGGATTTAGATCATTGCCCTCGGCAGCGACGCCGGGAAGTAATCGCTCAAAAGGATTCGATGTGAAGAGCGAAAAGGCGATAAAACCAACACCGATCACACCAAGGATGCTGAGCACGCGCGCCAGCACCACCAGCGGCAGTCCGCGACTGGCAAACGATACTGCCAACGCCCAAGCACCCAGTATCCAGACCCAGAGTAAGAGCGAGCCCTCGTGGTTACCCCAGACCGCAGAAAACTTGTAGATCTGAGGTAGCAAGGAGTTCGAGTTGCTCGCCACGACCTTGACTGAAAAATCATCTTGTAAAAAAACCACCACCAGGCACAGGAAAGCGATCGTCAAAAATACAAAAAGACCGGCTGCAAGACTGGGGGCCATATTCATCGCCCAGCGTTGACCCTGCCACGCGCCAACCATCGGCACGACTGCAAGGAGTGACGCAAGGCAAAGCGCAATAATCAATGCCAGCTGTCCGGCTTCAGGTATCACGGTTGCACCTCAGTAGCGCGAGCATTCTCGAGCGCCTCAGCCACTTCAGGGGGCATGTAGTTCTCATCGTGCTTTGCGAGTACCTCCGTCGCTGTCACGGTCCCATCTGGGCCCAAAACCCCGGTGGCCACAACCCCTTCACCCTCAGCGAATAAGTCGGGGAGAATTCCGTCGTACGATACCGTGATCGCGTGGGCATAGTCTGTCACCGCAAAGCGGGTCTCTAAACGGTCGCTCGCCCGTTTAACACTGCCCTCGACGACCATCCCGCCCACACGGATCTGACGATCCACCGGCGCCTCTCCCGTCGCAACCTCCGACGGGGAGTAAAATAGATTAATGTTGCCGCGCAGTGCATAGGCGATGAGACCAATCGTGGCGCTGGATAACACCACAACGACCAAGACCATAATAAGTCGCTGTTTTCGCTTGGGGTGCATGGCTAGGAAGCATCCTTTTCATGAGCCTGTTTACGATCAAACTCTCGCTGAATCGTGCCTTTCATGGATCGAGTATTCATCACTGGGCGCACGATCATCACGAGAATCACGACGAAGGTAATGGCGTAAGCCGCCCAAACAAAACCGCCGTGCCCACCCATTGTTACTGCTGCGGCAAACGAATCAAACTGCATGGCTAGGTCGTTATCCTTTTGATCAACCAATTGGACTGCGCATACTCAGACGTCAGTGACTGTTTGAGATTAAGCATCAGGAGCAGTGCAAACAACGCGTAGAACGCCACGATCATGCCCAACAACGGATACAGCATCGACGCATCAATGGCTGAGCTACCCGTAAACTTAATCGATGCCGGCTGATGCAGCGAATACCACCAATCAACAGATTTATAAATGATGGGAATATTAACGGTTCCAACCAAACTCAAAATTGCGCAGGCGCGTGCGGCAATTGTTTTATTGTCATAGGCCTCAAACAGTGCAATGACACCCACGTACAAAAAAAACAAAATGAGCATCGATGTCACGCGAGCATCCCACACCCACCAGGCACCCCAAGTGGGCTTGCCCCAAATCGCACCAGTGATCAGCGCCACCGCAGTAAACGCCGCGCCAATCGGCGCAGCCGCCCTCATCGCAAGATCCGCCAGTTTAATCCGCCAAACCAGGCTTACTAAACCCGCAAACGCCATAATGTAATAACCGGCTAGTGACACCACTGCAGCAGGCACATGAATGTAAATGATTCGATAGGAATCTCCCTGCTTGTAATCGGTTGGCGCGAACAACAAACCCCACGTACTGCCGACGATCAATGCAACCGCGGTCAAGGGCAGGAGCCAGGGAATTACCCGGTCACAAAACCGATAAACCCAAGGAGGGGATCCTAATTGATGAATAATGCGCCACATAAAGTGAGTATATCCGTTAAACGTCAAAAATGGGGGTCATCACAGCTCTAAAGACACTCTCAGTCCAGCGGCAATCGCCAGCGGTGCCAGCAGCAGTCCCCCAGTCACACCGGCACCGAGAAAAGCCAGCGCAACCGCAGGGTCACCTGAGTGCAGCGCCTCGTCGAGCGCTCGCGTCCCCGCGATGAGTACCGGTATATACAACGGCAAGATCAGCAGGGCGAGTAATATGCCACCCCTACGCACGCCCACGGTGAGTGCGGCACCGACCGCACCCAGCAGTAACATAATGGCAGTCCCCATCAATAAACTCGCCACCAAAACAGGAGCGGCTGAGACAGGTAAACCCAACATCATTCCAAATAATGGCGCAGCGAGACTCAGCACAAGTCCACCCGTCATCCACGCGGCGAGTAGTTGGGGTATGACGGACAACGCAAGCGGCATGCTGGCCATCGCCAATTGCTCCAGACTGCCGTCCTCAAAATCATCCACAAATAACCGCATGCAGATCATTAGATTCGCCAGCAAGGCCACAACCCACAAAATACCGGGAGCCAACAACGCCAGTCGCTCGGGATCCGGCCCCAAGCCCAAGGGAAATAAAATAACGACTAACAAAAAGAAGAGCAGCGGATTTACGATCTCGCTGGGAGAGGCAAGCTGCAAACGAACATGTCGAGCGGTTTGACCTCTCAAGTATTGAAGAGTATCGATGCCCGCCTGATCAGTCACCGCAGTAGTGCTCCAAATTCAACACTTTGAGCTCATCACCCAAAGCAGCCGACTGGTGACTGGTGAATACGACTGCACCGCCACTGCGCGCGTGCTCCAAAAAACGCGCTTCCAAGACTTTGACACCCTGCACATCGAGTGCGGTAAAGGGTTCGTCAAGCAGCCAAAGGCGGGGCGAGGGTAAAAAAAGCCGCGCGAGGGCCACTCGCCGCTTTTGGCCTGCCGACAGACGCGCGGTCTGAACATCGGCGTGACTGAGAACCCCGACGGCTTCAAGCGCTGTGTCGATCGCCATGTCGCTTGGCGCATTCAACCCAGACGGGTGCGTCATCAAGTTTTGTCTCGGCGTTAACGCGCCCTTCAATGCGGCAGAATGACCACTGTAGAGTACATCCTCGCACCGCTCCAACCGCCCAAAAACTTCGATACGCGCAAGCCTAGCAAAGGCCCGGAGTAGCGAGGTCTTTCCGACGCCATTTCCTCCCGCAAGCTGCCACACATCGCCCTGATTCACCGTTAGGCTCACATTACTGAGTAAGGCCCGCACCCCCTTTTGAATAGAGAGCTCATGGGCCATTAGCAAGGGTTCAGTCACAATGACACCGTTTTGATGATCGGTAGGATGGCGTCACTCATTGCTTCTCGTCCGACGCTTAAGGTCTCAAAGTCGAATAATTCACGGTCGGCAAGTTGAGAAGGCGCAACATTGCGGATTGACTTGAAAATCGTCTCTGTCCGCCCGGGGTACTGCCGCTCCCAATCACGAAGCATGCGTTTCACTTCAGCACGCTGCAAGTTCTCCTGAGAACCACATAAGTTACAGGGGATAATCGGATACGCCTCGTACGATGCGTAAGCTTCGATGTCGGTCTCTTTGCAGTACGCCAACGGACGGATAACCACATTCTTCCGGTCATCACTCAGTAACTTCGGAGGCATAGCCTTGAGCTTGCCGCCAAAGAACATATTGAGGAAGAGTGTTTCCACAATGTCATCACGATGGTGCCCCAGTGCGATTTTATGCGCACCAATGCTCTCCGCAAAACCATACAACGTGCCTCGGCGCAGCCTACTGCAAAGCCCACAGGTGGTTTTACCTTCGGGAATCACCGAGCGCACAACACTGTAGGTATCCCGTTCTAGAACATAGTAGGCGACACCTATTGATTCGAGGTATTCAGGCAGAATCTCCTCAGGAAAATCAGGCTGTTTCTGATCGAGGTTGACTGCAATAATTTCAAACTCAATCGGCGCGCTGCGCTGCAACTGCAAAAGAATATCGAGCATTGTGTAAGAGTCTTTCCCGCCCGAGAGACACACCATGACACGATCACCCTCTTCGATCATGTTGTAGTCTGCAATCGCCTGCCCGACTAATCGGCGCAGACGTTTTCGCACCTTATTATGGCTGTAAGACAACTTACGGCGGTCAGCGGCAAGCGGCTGATGCTCGCGGGGCGTGTCGTCTTCTGCCCATTTGGAGGTTTGACTCATGCTCAGATCACAAATCTAAAACGCGGATGATAGTTCTAGGCGGTTGCCGAAGCAAAATTACTGACCTGAATAAACATAATACCTGCGTAAAACGCACTTGCAGTTTGCTCATGAGAGGATGAAAATCCGCGTCGCACTGTTCCCAACACCCGAATTATCAGGAGATACCCATGAAGACACCCGTTACGGTCACCGTCACAGGCGCAGCTGGTCAAATTGGTTACGCGCTACTTTTCCGAATCGCCTCAGGCGCGATGCTCGGCGACGACCAACCAGTAAGGCTCAATCTTCTGGACATTACCCCTGCCCTCGATGCGCTAGAGGGTGTGCGAATGGAACTCGACGACTGCGCCTTTCCTTTACTTGCTGGCATCACCTGTAGCGATGATCCAAACGTTGCCTTCGCCGACACCGATTACGCGCTCTTAGTAGGCGCGCGACCGCGCGGTCCCGGTATGGAAAGAAAAGACCTCTTAGAAGCCAACGCGGCTATTTTTTCGGCGCAGGGTCAGGCCATGAACGCGGTGGCGAGTCGCAATATCAAAGTGTTGGTCGTGGGCAATCCTGCGAACACAAATGCGCTGATCGCGATGCATAATGCGCCCGACATTGCAGGCACTCAGTTCACGGCGATGACGCGACTCGACCACAACCGTGCGATCACGCAGATTGCGCAGAAGACAGGGACACAAACGACAGACGTGACCCACATGACCATTTGGGGCAACCACTCGGCAACACAGTACCCCGACCTTTACAACACTCGCATCAATGGCGAGTCCGCGATCGAATTAGTGGATCAGGGCTGGTTCGAAAACACGTTCATCCCTACCGTGCAACAGCGCGGCGCGGCGATTATTAAGGCGCGAGGGGCCTCGTCGGCTGCGTCGGCTGCAAACGCCGCCATTGACCATATGCGCACCTGGGCGCTTGGAACGGCGGAAAATGATTGGACGTCTATGGGTGTGCTTTCAACCGGTGCGTATGGTGTTCCAGAAGGTTTGATTTATTCGTTCCCGTGCGTCTGTAAAGACGGCGCCTACCAAGTCGTCGAAGGCGTTGAGATCAACGAATTCAGTCGCGTAAGAATGGATGCGACCGCACAAGAACTCAGTGAGGAACGCGAGGCGGTTCGTCACCTGCTCGGGTAAATCCTGGGTGCCCGGGAGTGCACACTAGAGCTCCCGGAGCACCTTCAGTGGCGGTGCAGACACCACACGACGACAGGCAAAGGTTCCCAGCCCACCAATGATGATCGCCCCGAGGCCAATACCCATGGGCCACAGGATCCACTGCACTTGGTAGTCAAGTTCCAGCATTTGCGTTTGAAGCGCCCAGCCCGCAGCCTCCGATCCCAAAATCGCCAACACCCCAGCGAGCGACCCCATCGCCGCAAATTCGATGGCAACGGCTCCCAAGAGCGTCCCACGACCGGCACCCAACGCTCTCAAAATAGCGCTTTCATGAAGACGCTCATCGACGCTGGCGCTCACACCAGCGATCAACACTAAGGCCCCTGCGACGAGGATAACAATTAAGACCAGCTCAATGGCCTGACTGACTTGATCGATAATTGTTTTGATCTCAGCGATCGCCACATCCAGTTCTATGATGGTCAGCGTCGGTATGACATCGAGAAGCTCTCCTACGCGGCGCTTCTCGTCGGGTTCGAGATAAAAGCTGGTGAACAACATGTTGGGGAACTTCAGTAATAATTGATCCGGGAAGATCACAAAGAAGTTAGGCTGCATTGACTCCCAATTGACTTTACGAATGCTGGCCACCTCGACCGAGAACTCGTCAGCTGCAATGCGAATGGTGAGCTGATCACCCACGCGCGCACCGATATCTTGTGCAAACCCGTCCTCCAAAGACACCAGTGCAGCATCCGTGCCTACGCTCCACCACGCACCTTCGACAATCTCATTTCCCTCAGGTGCAGTATCGGTCGAGGTAAAATTAGCCTCGCGCTGGCGCGCTCCACCCTCAGCAGAATCGCGATCAGGTAAGGGCGCATTATTAACCGCCATAACCCGTCCTCTTGCGGCCGGATACAGCTCACCCACTTCGATCTCTCTCTCGCTAAAAAATGTCAGCAGTCGCGCCTCATCGGAGGGCGACACGTTAAGCACGAAGTGATTGGGCGTACCCTCTGGAATCTGCAGCCGCCACTGGTCAAGAAGGCTTGTTCGCACCGCGGTTAACACCAACAACAGCATGATTGCGATACCGAATATCACGACCTGAAACGCACTCGAATTGCCTCTGCGCTGCATGCCGGCCAGTGCGAGCCGCCAGACGCTACCGGCGTTGCTGCCAATCTGACGCGTTCCACCCAATAAACCATGGGCCACGAAAAAACCCAGACCAACCGTGATCGCAACGGCCCCAAGTAACGCGGCCGTTAATTGCAGGTCGCGGCTGTACCACAGCATCAAGAGTCCCAGCGATGCGGCGCCCAGCAGCAAATCGAGTGCGCGGGTCGAATTGGCAATGGTCGTCTCTCGGCGAATGACCCGCAGTGGCGAGACGCCCCCGAGTCGCGCAAGCGGCGGCCAAGCAAAAAACCCAACGCAAACCAGTGCTGTGACAGCACCCGTCAGATAGGGCGTCACACCAATGCGGTTGATCTCACCCGGCAGCTGATCGGCCAGCGCGTTGAACATTGCGCTCTGTGCCAGCCAACCGATGCCACTTCCCAACACAATAGAGAGAAGACCGAGCCAGGTGAGGCTCAGCGCGTAGAGCTGCTGAATCATGCGTTTGGTGGCGCCGAGGCTTTTCATGACGGCCACTTGATCAGTATGGCGCTCGCCGAATCGTCGAGCAGCCACTAAAATCGCGGCCGCTGCCAGCATCACGCCCAAGCTGCCCGCGAGTAACAAAAACCCTCTGGCGCGCTCCAGTGTCGCGCCGATACCCGGCTGTGACTCGTCCACACTCAGTAACCGCTGCCCTTGGGTGAGCTGCGGATCAACCCAGTCTCGAAAAGACTCAAGCTGATTTGACGAGCCGGCAACGAGTAACCGGTAGGTTACGCGGCTTCCCGGCTGCACAATGCCGGTGGCGTCCAAATCCGCTGAGTTCATGACCAGTCTTGGCCCGTAACCGAAAAAACCACTCGTTGAGTCCGGCTCGCTGAGCAAGGTTCCAGTCACCGTCAACGTGGCATCACCCACATAGACAGCGTCCCCGACTGCAACTCGCAACTGCTGGACCAGTCGTGGCGCAAGAAACACACTTCCAGGAGCCGGTAAACGACTCGACGGCTGCGCCGAGCCAACGTCGACAGACAGCGACCCTCTGAGCGGATAGCCGCCCCCCACCGCTTTAACTGACGCAAGAAACATTTCATCGTTGTCAGAGATCACCATGGATGAAAATGTGATGGTCTCCCCCCGCTGCAAGCCCTCAGTGTCGACTTTCGCACGCCATTCCAACGGGACGGGCTTGGCGCTCGAAACCACTAAATCAGCGGCCAGAAAACTGGCCGACTCACGTTCCAAATTGAACTGCAGCCGATTAACAAAGCCACTGATGGCAACCACCACCGTGACGGCTAGTAATAACGCGCTAAAAAGAACACCGAGCTCCCCACCTCGCCAGTCACGAAGCAGTAACCTAAAAGAAGCGGCAATGGGTGATTTCATAACGCCTCTTCTAACTGCCCAGCGGTCATGGTGAATTTACGCTGGCAACGATCTGCCAAACTGTTGTCGTGGGTCACCAAGACGAGGGTCGTCCCCTCCTCTTCGTTAAGCCCAAACAAGAGTTCAATCACGTTCGCGCCCGTAGCGGTGTCGAGATTACCCGTCGGCTCGTCGGCGAATAAAATGACGGGCTGCGATGCGAAGGCTCGCGCTATGGCAACACGTTGTTGCTCGCCACCGGAGAGTGTTCTGGGGTAATGGTGCAAGCGCTCATCCAGACCTACACGTGTAAGGAACTCCTCAGACTTTTCACGCGCATGCGCAATACCTGCAAGCTCGAGCGGCAGCATCACGTTCTCGAGCGCCGTCAGTGCAGGGAGCAACTGGAAACTTTGGAACACAAACCCCACCTTTTGACTGCGAAGTGTTGCCCGCTGGTCCTCGTCCAAGTTCACAATATTGGTACCGTCAAGCAAAATAGCCCCCGCACTCGGCGTATCAAGACCTGCAAGCAACCCTAACAACGTCGACTTGCCGGATCCCGACGCGCCGACGATGGCCGCCGTCTCACCCTGCTTGATTTCCAACTCGATCCCTCGCAGGATTTCAAGTTCGGACTCAGCGGTGCTGACTCGTTTACTCAACTGGGATGTTTTGATCATGCGTTACTACCTCTGGCATCACTTACGAAAACGTCTTGGCGTTGGATTGGTACTGTTGCTTTTCACGGGTGTAAGCCACTCGATCGCAGCAACAGCCCCAAAGGTTCTTGTGCTTGGGGACAGTCTGAGCGCTGCCTACGGGATGAACATGGAGCAGGGTTGGGTCCACTTGCTGGCACAAAAACTAAAAACACATGCGCCCCAGTCAAACGTCGTCAACGCCAGCATTTCCGGTGATACGACCGGCGGAGGCGCACGAAGACTACCCGCACTGCTCAAGGAACACGAGCCGACGCTTGTCATTATAGAGCTCGGGGGCAACGACGGCCTGCGTGCCTACCCCATTAAACAAATGCGCACACACTTAACCGAGATGACTCGCGCCTCTAAAAGTGCCAACGCGAAGGTTCTTCTGCTCGCAGCCGAAGCACCTCCAAATTTAGGACGACGCTACACCACAATGTTCAGAGACAGTTATGCACTCGTCGCACAGCAAGACGACGTCGCCGTGTTGCCGTTTATCGTAGAGCATGTGTTTTTATCTGAGCAGCTTATGCAGCGCGACGGGACTCACCCTAACGCCGAGGCGCAACCGCTCCTTCTAAACGTGGTCTGGCCAACACTGGTCACGTTACTCGGAGACTCACTCAATGAATGATGCCCGACCGATCCGCGATACGGTTGAAACCGTGATTTTCGGCACCGAAACTCGGGGCGGAAATTTATTCGATATTGCACTTCTCGTCACGATTCTCGCAAGCGTTGCTGTTGTTATGTTCGACTCAGTGGATGCATATCACGCCACCTACGGTGATTTATTTCGAGTGTTAGAACTCGGTTTTACGCTTGTTTTTGCCATTGAGTATCTCACTCGACTTTGGTGCACCCGCAACCCCATGGCCTATGCCATTAGCTTCTGGGGTGTCGTTGATCTATTGGCTATATTGCCGACCTTTCTCACCCTTTTCGTTCCTGAGGCGTCATCGTTGATCGTTATCCGGCTGCTTCGTGTCTTGCGCGTCTTTCGGATTCTTCATCTCTTTGAACTGCACGAGGAATACATCGAAATCATTGGCGTGCTTCGAGCGACCTCGCGCTCGATCTTGGTGTTTTTCTCACTGGTCATGGTCACTGTCGTGGTCTTCGGCTGCCTTCTCTACGTGATTGACGGACCTGAACATGGTTTTGTCAGTATCCCAATGAGCATTTACTGGGCCGTCGTCACGATTACGACCGTGGGTTATGGCGACGTAGTTCCCGGGACACCCATGGGCCGATTTGTCGCATCAATTGGTATTTTGGTGGGTTATTCTATTCTTGCCGTGCCGACGGCCATCATAACTAGTAAACTGTGGGAGAGATTGGGGTCACGACGAGCCTCACAAACCCTTTCCTGGAACTGCCACGTTTGCGCTGGCGCAGACCATGCGCTGGATGCACGTTTTTGTAAGCATTGTGGCGCTGAAATGGAAATCCCAGACGAACTGAGAGAGCAGAAACCGATACTCCCGTGACTGAGAAGCCGATCGACATTTTTTCACATCGCAAATACTGGGCGGAATGCTTTGGGCCCGCCCCGTGGCTACCGATGTCGCGTGCTGAAATGGATGCACTGGGGTGGGACAGCTGCGACATTATTATCATCACAGGCGATGCCTATATTGATCACCCAAGCTTTGGCATGGCGGTCATCGGTCGAGTACTTGAAGCCCAGGGTTTTCGTGTCGGCATCATTTCACAGCCCGATTGGCGAAGCGCAGATGCCTTTAGAGCACTTGGCAAACCGAACCTATTCTTCGGTGTCGCCGCGGGCAACATGGACTCGATGATTAATCACTACACCGCCGACCGCAAACGCCGCAATGATGACGCTTACACCGCAGGCGACATTGCCGGAAAGCGTCCGGATCGTGCGGTAACCGTTTATAGTCAACGTGCTCGCGAAGCTTACCGGGACGTGCCGTTGGTCATTGGTGGCATCGAGGCCAGTCTCAGGCGCATGGCGCATTACGACTATTGGAGTGACAAGGTCAAACGGTCAGTACTGGTTGACAGCAAGGCCGATATTTTACTTTACGGCAACGCTGAGCGCGCCATTGTAGACCTCGCACACGGCTTGGCGCAGGGTAAGAGCATTGACGAGCTAAAAGGCTTGCGCGGCACAGCCTTCATGACCTCGGAGTCGTTGCCGGGGTATCGGGTCATTGACTCTACCTCGGTGGATGAACCGGGCAAGGTGGATAAGTTACTCAACCCCTACCAAGGCATGGAACCTGAGGTCTGTGACTCTGAGGCCGAAAACGCCGTCTCGAAGGACGCGGTGGAGGCGCAACCCGTGTCACTCATGGCGAGCAGTAATCCCACCGCCGATGTGATTCGCTTGCCCAGCTTTGACGCGGTCAAGGATGATCCGGTCCTTTATGCCCACACCGCTCGGGTGATGCACAAGGAAACTAATCCTCATAATGCGCTGGCACTGATACAGGCGCACGGCGAACGGCACGTTTGGTTTAATCCTCCGCCCATTCCGCTGTCGACACCGGAGCTCGACTGGGTGTTTGAGCAGCCTTACCAGCGCCGCCCTCACCCGGCCTACGGTGACCACAAAATACCGGCGCTCGAGATGATTCAGCACTCGGTCAACATTATGCGCGGGTGCTTTGGGGGCTGTACTTTTTGTTCGATTACCGAACACGAAGGCAGAATCATTCAAAATCGTTCCGAAGACTCGATCGTGCGCGAGATTGAAAAAATTCGGGACACGAGCCCCAGCTTTACCGGTGTTATTTCCGACCTTGGGGGACCCACAGCAAACATGTGGCGTCTCGCGTGCAAGAGCGAGGAGATTGAAGCCAAGTGCCGAAAGCTCAGTTGCGTTTTCCCCGGCATCTGTAAAAACCTAAATACTGATCAAACCCCTTTGGTCGACCTCTATCGCCGAGCCAGAACAATTCCCGGGGTTAAAAAGGTACTGATCGCGTCAGGTCTTCGTTACGATCTCGCAGTCGAGACGCCCGAGTACGTGAAGGAACTCGTCACGCACCACGTCGGCGGCTACCTCAAAATTGCGCCCGAGCACACCGAAGACGGTCCGCTTGATCAAATGATGAAACCGGGCATTGGGACTTACGACCGGTTTAAGCAATTATTTGACAAGTACTCAAAAGCCGCAGGCAAAAAGCAGTACCTCATTCCCTATTTCATTGCAGCCCACCCGGGAACGACGGACAGCGACATGGTTAACCTCGCGCTGTGGCTCAAGCAAAATAAATTCAGAGCCGATCAAGTTCAGACGTTTTACCCCTCGCCTATGGCGCTCGCCACCGCGATGTATCACAGCGAAAAAAATCCGCTCAAAAAAGTCAGTCGTGACAGCAAGAGCGTCCCGTCAGTGCGCAGTATCAAGCAGCGGCGACTTCATAAAGCGTTTTTACGCTACCACGATCCTGACAATTGGCCTGCCTTGCGCGAGGCCCTCAAAAAAATTGGTCGTAGAGACCTGATCGGTAATGGGCCGATGCACCTCGTGCCCAGCCGACAACCCCCAAAACGTCACAGAATTGTGAAAGGCGGCAAAGGCACGACGCCCTTCCGCACTAAGCACACGCGTCAAGCCTGAGTCCACTGAAGGCTCAGTTACATCGAAACGTCTCGACTTCATCAGAAATTGCTTGGCGCTTGGGTGTCCAATTGCTACGGTACGGGTCAATAACTTAATAAAACTTCACAAATAATATGGTGGTCCCCATGCAAATGCGATTTTTGACCTTAGCAGCGGCCGTTCTGTCGGCCGTGAGCGCGCAATCGTTTGCGCAACAGCCCATGGAAGAGGTTGTCGTAACCGCAACCAAGCGCGCGCAGTCAGTTCAGGACGTTCCACTCTCGGTCAGTGTCGTCACTGGCGAGGTGATGGAGCGTGCCGAAATTCGAGATCTCTTAGACTTACAGACCGTAGTGCCCTCACTGCGGGTTCCGCAGTTTCAGAACTCCATTCAAACCAACTTCGTTATTCGGGGTTTTGGTAATGGCGCAAACAACCCAGGTATTGAGCCTTCGGTGGCGGTCTTCGTCGATGGCGTTTACTTATCGCGCTCGCAGGCTCGAATTTCTGATCTCCCCAATATCCAGCAAATTGAAGTACTCAGGGGACCCCAGAGCACGCTTTACGGAAAAAATGCGTCCGCAGGTGTGATCTCGGTGACCACTAAAGCGCCTGAGTTTGAGAGTCGCGGCTCTGTGGAAGTCGGTTTTGGTAACTACAGCCAACAGTCGCTCCGTGGTTTTTACACCGGCCCACTGTCGGACTCGGTGGCGTTTAGCCTCAGTGGCAGCATGCTGAGTCGAGACGGTTACTTCGACAATATTCCGACCGGTGCCGACTTTAACAATCGAGACCGGTGGAACACACGCGCCGACTTCCTCGTCAACACCAGCGAAACCAGCCAACTTCGTGTCATTGTTGATTACGATGAGCTCGATGAGCGATGTTGTGGAACCGCCAACCTCGTCAATGGCCCTGCAGGATTTGCATTAGGCGCACTATCAGTGGTTCCCGGGCAACCATACATCGCGGAAGACGCGTTTAACTTCCAACACTTTGGAAACGTCGATACGATCAATACCGGTGAGAATTCAGGTATTACCATCGATTACCAGACCTCGGTGGGCGATCTGGATGTCCGTTCCATTACGGCCTATCGCGACTCGTATTTCGATCAGCCCTTGGCAGATGTGGACTTTACGGCCGCTGACGTAATTGGCAACAACACCGGCGAAACAGAAATTAAGACCTTCACTCAAGAAATACGCGTAACCGGCACGGCGGGCAACGCTGACTGGTTGCTGGGCGGCTTTTATTTTGACGAATCAATCGACTTTGAAAACAGCATTGAATTTGGCGACCAATGGCGTAACTACATCAATCTGTTGGTGGGTGGCGGCATCGCTGAAGGAGAAGCGGTCATTGGTGGATTGGAGGCCCTTCTGGGCTATGCCCCAGGGAGCACGTTCTTTCAAGACGGCGACGGCGTCATTGAGACGGCGACTCAAGAGAACGAGAGTTACTCCGCATTCGGTCAAATCACCTTTCCGCTGTCTTCGAAGACCGATTTAACCGTGGGTCTTAACTATCTGAACGACGAAAAAGAAATAACGTTGTCGCAAGAAAATAATGATATTTTCTCTAAGCTCAGTCTGCGAGGGGCTGACGGCATCACTGCGCTGACGAATCTGGCGTACTCAGGTGGATTTGCCGCGGCCGGCATCCCGGCTATCACGGCCGTTCCGCAGGCCGCAATTCCAGGGTATCTACAAACCGTAGCAGGCACCGTTGCAGCCATCGCACCGACTGACAGCAACCCATTCGTGGGATTAGAAGGTCTTCAGTTCCTGCCTCAGCTACTCGGCATTCCGAATGCGGCAGAGCCTGGCACCTCTAACGACAGCAAGACCACGTACACCGTTAGTTTGTCCCACGCGTATTCGGATGACCTCAATGTCTACTTTACCTATGGCACAGGTTTCAAAGGCACATCGTGGAACCTCTCTCGAGACTCTCGCCCTACCGTGCAGGAGCGTGACGGGATTCTATCGGCCGGCGGTGTTCTGCCCAATAACTTAACGATCGGCACACGCCTTGCGGGTCCCGAGGAAGCAGAAACAGTCGAGCTTGGCATTAAGTACTCTGCCGACTGGGGAACACTGAACGCGGCTATTTTCGACCAGAGCATCGAAGGCTTCCAGTCTAACGCCTTCCTAGGCACAGGCTTCTCACTGACTAATGCAGGCAAGCGGTCGTCTAAGGGCGCAGAGCTGGATCTCATGGTCCGCGCATCCGAGGCACTGACACTCGCCGTCTCTGCAACGTATCTCGATCCTATTTATGATGATTTCACAGGCGCACAGCTCAACGGTCAGCCGGCTGACTTTACGGGTCTAAAACCCGCTGGCGTTCACGAGCTAAGCCTCAGTGCCATTGCTACCTATACGTTTAATATCAATGGTATGGACGGCTTTATTCAGGCGGACTACCAGCATGACAGCAGTGTCGATATCAACAGCGGCGGTGACTTGTCTCTAAATAACATAGCGCTGGAGTCACGTGGATTCCGTGAACGTGAAGTCAACATGGTCAACGCAAGTTTTGGGCTCACGCGGGGTGATTGGGACCTCAGAATTTGGGGGCGCAACCTGACTAACGATGAATGGCTGATTACCTGGTTCCCTGCAGTTGCACAAACCGGCAGTCTCACAGGTTATCCAAATCAGCCTAGAACCTACGGTGCAACGCTACGTCGTAACTTCTAAGCTGACGTCAAGCCTTCCTCTCCGAGGCAGGTTTGAATAAACGCCCCGAGCAGATTGAACTCCTGCTTCCGGGGCGTTTTTTTACGCCACATTAATCCAATCTGTCGGCCTACGTCAGACTCATCAAAAGAACGAAGCACCAAATCCGTTCCATCGGTAATACCCGCATCCGTTGCCATTTTGGGCAGCAAGGTCGTACCGATTCCATTCGCTACCATTTGCACAATCGTGGTGAGACTCGTCGCCTGATAAGGCATGCTGATGTCACCTTC
>JAQXEB010000246.1 GCA_029251065.1 Luminiphilus sp. | reverse complement strand
CGATCTCGGTCGCGACGCATTCATTGATAAAGTCTGGGACTGGAAGGCGGAGTCCGGTGGCACGATTACGCAGCAACTGCGGCGTTTAGGCGCGTCTGCAGACTGGTCGCGCGAGCGCTACACGATGGATCCTGAGCTTTCCGAGGCAGTCAAAGAGGTCTTTGTCCGTCTCTACAGCGAAGGGTTGATCTACCGCGGTCGACGACTTGTCAATTGGGACCCAAAACTTCACACCGCGATTTCCGACTTGGAAGTGGTTCAAGAAGAGGAATCAGGGCATCTTTGGCACCTGAAATACCCTATCGCAGGCTCAGAAACGTTTTTGACCGTAGCAACCACTCGCCCGGAGACAATGCTGGGTGATACAGCCGTTGCCGTGAACCCAAGCGATGATCGTTACGCTCATTTAATAGGACAATTCATTAAGCTACCCCTGTGTGATCGGGAAATTCCGATCATTGCCGACGACTACGTGGACGCGGAATTTGGTACCGGCTGCGTTAAAATTACGCCGGCTCACGACTTTAACGATTATGCGATGGGCGAACGACACAACTTGCCGCTGATCAACATTTTGACCGCTAACGCCTGTCTCAACGACGCGGTCCCCGAGCCCTTCAGAGGACTTGACCGTTTTGATGCTCGCGAGGCCGTCGTTGCCGCGATGGACGCGCTTGGATTGCTGGAAAAAGTCGAAGATCACACATTGAAAGTGCCACGCGGCGATCGCTCAGGCGTCATCATCGAACCTTGGCTCACCCTGCAGTGGTACGTTGATGCCAAAAAGCTTGCAGGGCCCGCTATCGAGGCCGTTGAAACAGGCGCCATCGAATTTGTACCCAAGCAGTGGGAGAACACCTACTTCGCGTGGATGCGAGACATTCAGGACTGGTGCATCAGCCGACAGCTATGGTGGGGTCACCGAATACCCGCTTGGTATGACGACTCGGACAACGTTTACGTCGGCAAGGACGAAGCCTCCGTTCGAGCGGCCCATGGTCTTTCCGAAGATACACCGTTACGACAAGACGACGATGTCTTGGACACTTGGTTCTCATCTGCACTGTGGACATTTTCGACGCTTGGCTGGCCTGAGGACACGCCTGAGCTGAATAAATTTCATCCCGCGTCCGTGCTGGTCACGGGCTTTGACATCATTTTCTTTTGGGTTGCGCGCATGATCATGATGACCCTTCACTTGCGTGGTGAAGTGCCGTTCAAGCAGGTCTATGTTCACGGTCTGGTCCGTGATGGCGAAGGACAAAAAATGTCGAAGTCCAAGGGTAATGTTCTCGACCCGATCGACCTCATCGATGGCATTGATCTTGAGACACTCGTGACTAAACGCACGTCGAGCATGATGCTGCCTCAACAAGCTAAGAAGGTAGAAAAAGCGACACGAAAGCAATTCCCTGACGGAATTCCAGGCCACGGCACCGATGCGTTGCGCTACACCTTTTACTCGCTGGCATCGACGGGACGTGATATCAAATTCGATCTGGGTCGAATGGAAGGATTTAGGAACTTCTGTAATAAGCTTTGGAACGCTGCGCGCTATGTTCTGATGAATACCGAATCGTTCAGCCATGACGCTGATTTTACTCGAAGCCTTGCCGATCGCTGGATTCTGAGCCGACTTCAAGACACCGTGGACGAGACGACGAAAAGTATCGAGCTCTACCGCTTCGATCACGCCGCGCAAACCGTCTATGATTTCGTGTGGAATGAATATTGCGATTGGTATTTAGAGCTCTCGAAACCCGTCCTTTGGGACGACAACGGCGCACACGAGACGCAGCAGGGAACACTCAGAACACTCCTTGAGGTGCTCGAGACCATTTTACGGTTAATGCATCCGCTCACCCCTTTCATTACCGAGGAAATCTGGCAAAACGTTGCGCCGCGGCTGGACCGTCATGGCGATACGATCATGCTTGCGCCCTGGCCAATCGTGGATAAGGCTCTGGTTGATCGAGACGCCGAGAGCGATATTGAGTGGCTTAAGGCCGTCATTGTGGCGATGCGGACGATCCGAAGCGAGTCCAATATCCCACCCGGTGAGTCGCTCGATATGTTGGTAGGCAACACAACGCCATCCGATATTGATCGCCTTTCGAGGCATAAACAGTCCCTCGAAAAGCTGGCAAAGATCAACACTATTACGGTATTGAGCGCACGCGATGAGCAACCTCCTGCACTCAGCGCACTCGCGGGCACCTTGGAAGTAATGGTGCCACTCGCAGGTGTGGTCGACATTGACAAAGAACTGGGTCGTTTGGACAAGGAGCTTGAACGACTAGCAACAGAAAAGGTCAGGCTGGCTGGAAAGCTCTCCAATGAGAATTTTGTGGCGCGTGCACCGGCTGACGTTGTCGCCAAAGAGAGAGCGAAGCTTGCTGATCTGGAGACCGCAGCCTCGTCCGTTGAAGCGCAAAAAACAAAGATCCAAGAGTTGCGTTAGCGACTGAGCACTGTTATAGCTACGCAAACGATAATAATGATAAGCGGAGCAAAAGATGGCAGAACGTTGCATCGGCACCGTAAAGTGGTTCAACAATGCTAAGGGGTTCGGGTTTATAACCATGCCCGATCGTTCCGAAGATATATTTGTTCACTTTCGTGCCATTGAGGGAGAAGGCTTTAAAAGCCTAGCCGAGGGCGAAGCGGTTGAGTTTGAGCTGATTGAAGGACCGAAGGGTCTTCAAGCAGAGGCGGTTAAGAAACACAGTTAAACGCCTCGCGCTCTGTCTCGTATGCCCCTCGGCACTTTAGGAGTAGCGCGTGGCCCAACATTCGACCTTAAGAACGCTTGCCGGCTTGCATGTGCCCTACGCGAGACACCCCGCGGTTCGTAAGCTTAAGCGCCAAGGGCACTTACCCAGTATTCACGGTACAAAGCTGTGGGGTGCCAGTCATATACTCATCGATTTTCTATCCAAGGATCTCGCCGATCCTCCCCGCTCAATCATTGACGTGGGTTGTGGTTGGGGTCTGGCCGGTATCTGGTGCGCAAAAACATATGGCGCAGAGGTTGCGGCTGTCGATGCAGATCCCAGCGTGATGCCGTTTTTACAGTTGGTGGCCGATTTAAATGAGTCAACCATAACGTCCGTCGTCGCACGTTTTGAGGATTTACAAGAGGATCTTCTAGCGGCTACCGACTGGTTAATCGCCGCCGACATTTGTTTTTGGGATGAGCTCATTGAGCCTGTTACGAATATGATCGCGCGCGCGATCGAGAGCGGGACAAAACGCATCATTATTGCCGATCCTCAACGCGCTCCCTTTCTCTGCGTCGCTGAAACGATTTTGCAAGAGTATGGCGGAGAACTCATTGAGTGGCGGACGGACAACACACGCACCGCAGGCGCGCTACTGGTCATTGAAAACGAGTGACACTAACGCGTGAGCTGGTAAGTCTTCTCGGCGTCAAAGCCCACCGCTAGGCCATCCGGTCCAATGGCAGGACGAAATCGCACCTCGCGCAAGGCGGCTCTGACTAAGCGCTTGGCTCGTGAGTTTTGTGAGGCTGATGTCGCCTCGATGTTCCTAACTCTGCCTCGTTTTGTCACCCTAAACCGAAATGCAGCACTCTCATCAGACTCGCTTGTGTAACCGACTGCACTTTGATTGATGAGTCCGTGAGGCAGTTCGACAGGCTCAGAAATACCATCGGCTCCCCGGTCGGATAGCCGCGCATAGACCTCGTCCGCGCCGGCTGTTCGACCGAAAAACCATCGCCAATCGGTCAGAGCCAACTCTAACTCGTTCGGATCCTCGACTCGTTTAATCGCCCGCTCTAACATTCGAACGCCGGCACGAAATGCCCCCCGCTCTATCACCTCGAGCCGATCGTCGGTGATCGATGGCTGGGAGATTCGTCTCTGAGTTTGTATCGGCAGACTTTGGCGCTCCTCAATATAAGGCTCTACCGCATAAACAATGAGATAAAGCATCTGCAGCCGACGTTTAACAAGCGCGCCACAAACACCCAGATTAGCCGAGCCAGCCTCGCAGGCTCTGTCCACAACTTCCTCTAGGTGCTCTGTAAATTTTAGAACCTGGCGCGGCACCGCATCCCACGGCTTCACCGCCCAGAGAGACAGCTCATGATCAAAATATTCAAGCGCATACTCGATGCTTTGATCCGTCGCAAAGGAACCGCCAAAACCGGTAATTCGATAACGATATTCCAACTGACGACTCAGCCCGTCGGCATCACCCAGGCGCCGGAGTACTGCTATCCATTCTGACAGTGCAGAAATTTGGCTGTCCGTGGTCAGTCCCGCATTTAATCGGAGATTGTGTAGGCCCTGCGTGAAAAGGTTTGCGGCCGACTCCGACTGACCTAAACGCACCGCCTCGTGAGCAAGGTCCAGCCAGCTTTCAGCAAGCTCTGGGTGATACGCCCCCAAAATCCGCTGCTGCTCAATCACTCGCTGCAGCGTCTGCTCATGGGCCAGTAATTCCGACGAATCAATCACCGTATCGCCAGCGACCACTCCTTGTGTCAAGGGCGCTATTCGCACCCCGATCGGCTGAGGCACCAACACCGCCTTCGCCGCTTGCGATAGTACGATTAAAAAACAGAGCAGGAGCTGTTTGCTTACGTTTTTATGCATTGCAGCAATATAACGCAAAAAAAAGCCCGCATGAGAGCGGGCAAAGCAAAACTTGGACGGAACGCATCAGATAATGCGCATAGTTGAATTATAAATTTGATGAAAATTAATTCAAATTCATTATTATCATAAAACCCATTACTCTGAGTTATTTCTTATGGACGTCAGCAAGCTTTCCAGAATTGACCTCAACCTCCTGGTGGCACTGCACGTGCTTATCGAGGAGAAGAGCGTCTCGCGCGCAGCGAAGCGCCTCCACGTCACGCAGCCGGCCATGTCTAAGACCCTCAATCGCTTGCGAGATACGTTTGACGATCCATTATTTGCGCGAAGTAAACGAGGCATACAGCCAACGCCGCGCGCGCAGAGCTTAGCCAACGATCTTATTCATGTCTTGTCCGATGTTGAGGGTTTGCTTAGTGCAGGCGAGTTCAGTCCACACGCATTCCAGGGCGAAATTGTGATTGCCATCTCCGAGTACGTCGGCTTTACGCTGCTGCCAACCCTGACGTCGCGGTTGGAAACGCGAGCACCAAAGGTCAAGCTGCGCACGATTACACGCGCGGAGCAGCAGTTAGATCTACTCGCTGACGGCACGCTCGATTTTGCAGTGCAGCCCAGCCGTGGCGCTTATCCAAGTGAATTTCGGCATCATGAGCTGGCCAGCTCACCACTGGCGGTGTTCGTTCGTCGTGACCACCCGCTGACCGCATCGCCAGTCACCGAGGAAAACTTACGGCTATTTCCTCAAATTAATCTGTACATTGCTGACAGAACGGAGATTTCTGATCTGGACCAATCCTTATCCGAGTTACTCGCTAGTAAAAAAGGCAGCGTTGAGACCTCTCACTTACTCACGGCGTTTGAAATATTAAGGAGCACTAATTACACCCTCGTCTGCCCCGCCTACATGTCGCGAAACGACGGTGCGACCAGGGACTTAGTAACACTTCCTCTGCCCACGCAGTATGGACGAACGATTGATTATTCGCTGGTCGCACATGACAGAACGTCTCGATCGCCCATGCATCAGTGGTTTTGGAATGAGGTCATCGATGCTGTCCGTGCACTTCGCGTACGAACCGTGCATCGTGGATAAAACCACCCCATTTTCACATTAGCTGTGCCATAATCCGCGCCGTTTTCAGTGGAGTCACTTATGAGCAAGAAAGCTCGTCCGCCCATTCCTTTATTGGATGGGAAAATTATTGAGACGCACTGCCACCTCGACTACCTGGATGACGAGCAGCTCAAAGACACCCTCGCCAAAGCGCGCGCCGTGGGTGTTGAGCGCGTTATTACCATTGCAGTATCGCGGACGAATCAGCACGTCGTTCGGGAAATCGCTGAATCGACTGACGATGTCTGGTGTACCCAAGGTCTTCATCCGCACGAAGCGTCGACTTGGGATGCGTCCTTTAGTGACGAACTTGACCGCCATGCAATGCACGATAGAGTCGTTGCCATTGGTGAATGTGGGCTCGATTACTATTACGAGCATTCAGATCCGACAACACAGATTCAGGCGTTTGAGGGGCAGCTAGAGATTGCCACCAGGCACAAAAAGCCGGTGGTCATCCACACCCGCGAAGCGGAGGCTGATACAAAAGCCGTCTTGGCCAATGCGGCACAACACCTCACCGGTAAGGGCGTCATCCACAGCTTCACAAGCAGTCCCGATTTGGCGGAGTTTTGCTTGGCCGAGGGTTTTTATTTAGGGTTTAACGGCATCGCCACATTCAAAAACGCGGAAAATGTTCGCGACGTTATTCGGCAAACGCCCATCGAAAAAATACTGCTTGAGACCGACGCGCCTTACCTCACGCCGGTGCCTTATCGTGGCGTACCTAATGCACCCTATTATTTACCGTTCATCGCCCAAACAATTGCTGAGTTAAAGGGTGTGAGCATTCAAACGCTTCTGAAAACAGCGCACAAGAACAGCATCGATTGCTTTTTTAGCGAGTCCGCATGAGCTTTTCAATTGGGCAACGCTGGATCAGTCATGCCGATCTTGAACTGGGTTTGGGCATTTGCGTCGAGGTCGATCCGAGACGAATCACCTTGTTGTACCCGTCGGCTGAGGAGGAGCGCACCTACGCCATTGATCGCGCGCCACTGACACGCTATGAACTCAAAATTGGCGACCCGCTGACACATATCAATGGGCGACTATTAGAGGTCACCGCCGTTGACGACATTGCCGGCACGTTGAGCTATGAGACTGTCGAGCCATTATCGGGTGAAACGTTTACCGTTCACGAGCAATTTATCGCGCCAGAGGTCTCGGTTAACACGCCACAGGATCGTCTGCTCAACAACCAGCTCGATAAGGTGGGTGACTTCTACCTGAGGTACCAAACCCTGACCGAACGAGCACGCCAGCTATCTAGTGATAGCAGCGGACTGGTCGGTGCACGAACGTCCCTTCTTTCGCATCAACTGTATGTCGCAAGTGAGGTTGGGCGACGCTTCGCCCCTCGCGTACTCCTTGCTGACGAAGTGGGTCTCGGGAAGACGATTGAAGCGGGATTAATTTTATCTCAGCAGATACTGCGCGGACGAGTTCAGAGAGTACTGATCGCGGTGCCCGACTCGCTACTCCATCAATGGCTGGTGGAAATGCTCAGACGCTTCAACTTTCAGTTTTCTATTTACGATGAAGCCCGCCTTGACGCCGAGGAGGACACGTTTGACTTTGCAAACGATCAACTGGTGTTAACGCCTTGGTCGTTTATTGAAGATAATGCCGAGGCTCGAGAGCGTCTTCTTGAGTCCGAATGGGACTTTTTAATTGTCGATGAAGCCCATCACCTCGATCTTGGCGCGGCCGCGCGCTCGCAGACCGACAGCGTGCTCACCCATTTGGCTACTGTGACACGCGGACTGCTGCTGCTCACAGCCACGCCCGGCCAATCGGGCATTGACAGTCACTTTGCGCGACTTCAACTGCTCGATCCCGATCGTTTTAGTGACCTTGACCGATTCGTCGCTGAGCAGCGGAACTTTGAAGAGACCCACGAACTGATTGAGGCGCTGCGCCGAGGCGAGAAGGTCGCAACACTACCGCTTGGAATCGATGCTTCACAATCACCCGACGAGATGATTCGTGCACTGGTCGACCAATACGGCACCGGTCGCGTGCTGTTTCGAAACTCAAGGAAGTCTGTCTCAGGTTTTCCCCAACGCGTCCTTCACCAACACCCACTGCCTCCTGAGACGGAGACAGCCCCTATTGCAACCTCTGCGCGAGCTCAGTGGTTAGCCGCCTTGCTCAAAACGCTCAAACAGCAAAAAGTATTGGTGATCTGCCGCGAAAAAGAGACCGCAATGGCACTTGAGCACTACCTCCACCTGCAAGTAGGAATCCGGTGCGCGTCCTTTCATGAGGGCCTCTCCTTGCTTGAGCGCGACCGAGCCGCTGCCTATTTCGCGGACGAAGACGGTGGCGCAAGAGCACTCATCTGTTCTGAAATTGGCAGTGAAGGACGTAACTTCCAGTTTGCGCAGCACTTAGTGTGTTACGACTTGCCCGAGCATCCCGATTTACTCGAACAGCGCATTGGACGGCTCGATCGTATTGGGCAATCCGGTACCGTGAATGTCCACGTTCCCCTACTTGAGCAATCAGCAGAGTTCGTCAGATTCCGTTGGTTTCACGAAGGGCTTAACGCATTTGAATCAAGCTGCTCGATCGGTCATCTGGTCTTCAGCGAACTCGGTGACGCGCTTAGAGACTGCGAGTCATCAGGTGAGCTCAGCGACACTTTACTCAAGGACACACAACAACTTCGCGTTCAGCTCATCAGTCAGATGGATCGAGGACGGGACAGACTGCTTGAGATCACGTCGCACGATCGAGCTAAAGCGGGTGCCCTCATAAAGCAGCTCGAGAGCAATGAGCGGACCGATGAGTTGGTTGCTTACACAGACAATTTATTCGATCGACTGGGCATTCATACAGAAGCAGGATCCGAGGGCTGCTTGATTTTAAAGCCCACCGAAAATCTGGTCACCGGCGAATTACCGCTGCTTGATGAGGGCGGTATTACCTGCACGTTCACACGCGAGCTCGCTCTTGCGCGCGATGATCTTCATTTCCTCACCTGGGAGCACCCATTAGTCAGAGAGACAATCGACGTCATTTATCACTCTGAACTCGGAAATGCGGCAGTTGCACTGATCAAACAAAAGAGCATAAAGCCGGGAACAGTCCTCATTGAGACACTGCACACAGCAGACTGCCAAGCCCCAAAACGCTTGCAAATCGGTCGTCACCTTGATCAGTCGCCTCTCCGATTGCTTATCTCTCTAGATGGACGAGATCTCAGCGAGGCGGTGAATTGCGAAACCCTGACGAGATTGCTCAAGCCCGTCAGCATCACGCAAAGCGCGGGGGTCATTAGAGAACTCCGTCCGAAAGTCGTAACAGCCCTTAAACACCTAGAACAGAGGGCCTTGGAGCATGTCTCATCGCTCAGGGCCGATGCTCGCACTCGGGTATCTCAAGAGCTGAGCCACGAAGCACATCGCCTCGAAGCCTTAGGCGCACGAAACGGCTCCGTAAGAAGCGACGAAATTGCGACCGTACGATCACTAGAACACGAGACGCTAGAGGCGCTCAGTCGAGCAGAACCTCGCCTACAAGGCATACGCCTTATCGTCGCCACATAAGACGAGCCTAATTGGGTCGATACCAGATGGGTGACGAATACGCGCGTTCTTGAATAACATCGGGGCGTCGCGTCTCAACATCGTCACCCAGGGCAAGCTTATCAAGCAACGAGTGACGAGGCGTTGGCACCTCTAAAACGCGCACGTAGTAAAACGCCGATTCTGTTGGGTCAAAACGAGGGTCCTGCCACTGCGCCATCAGTGTTGCGGCACCGTGAGCGTTACTCCAGCTCCCGGTCTCAAGGTCTACAGTGTTGGCAACGGCGCCCAGTGTTCCGTCGGGTCGCAAGCGATCATCAGACGACCAAGCCACATCAAAAACCTGCTCTCGGGCCTCACCTTCTTCGTTGACCCAACCTTTTACAATTTGAATGCGGTCAAGCGTGCCGGACTTCGGATCGGCCATCGCCTGCACTAAAAATGTGGGAGCAGATGTACCCTCGGCTGCGATTTCACCACCCATGGGAACGGCGTCACTGAGGTCTGTGGAGAGCGATGATGACGCCAGCAAGGCGCTATCCAGATCATAACCTGCGTAGAACCTGAGACCGATCCGAGGACCCGTGGTGGCGTAGGTTTCTCGTCGTTTCATTGCAGCAAGAATACCTTCGCGCGTATTTTCCTCGGCCCAGACAGCAGCCAAGCCCTGCGCCCCCATTGCCCAACCAAACGAACTGTTCGCGTTATCAGACCAGCCTTCGAGCTTCGCCGAAGGCATCGAGTCAGTTGCAAACTTGCCGTGGAAGTTGTTTTCCTCTGCGGCGGCAAGCCCCGTATGCGCATCCGTCGATCCGATCACCCCGAACTGGTAAGGGTTGATCCCTATTTCTTGCTCTAGCTGCATACCGCGAAGCAAAGCCGAGCGAATGAAATCTCCTTTCTCCGGCTTATATTCCGTCCATCCTTTTTGAATGTAGAAGGGGTAATCCTCAAAGTCAGCGAAAGGGTCTTCGGGCGATAGACTTGGGTGTGTTTCGGAATCGCCCTTGTACTGAGTGATTTCTACAATCGGCTCCCAACGCCGGCGAATCTCGGCGTATTCGGGACCGATAGGCTCATTCCGCATGGTAATGGTGTCAAACATCGCTCCCTTAGAGATATTGGAGTTATGAGGAATAGCGATAAAGTTTCCGCCCGTTTGTCGACTCGTTTCGTCCAACCACGCCCATAAATCCTCAGGATACATGCTGTCGTCGGAGCCAAAAGGCTGAAAAACTTTGACCGATTCACCGTCGAGATCCGTCATCACGACCCGGTGTAAATTCGCGCCCCCCGGAATCAGGCTGTACTCCCACCCGAGAATGGCTGAAAACTCACCCGGCATATTGTTTGCCTCAGCCGCATCAGCGATATCGCTCCAGGCCTTATCCTCAATGACAGGCGTTTTCGGAAAAACGGAGGTGCCAATGTTTTTCTCCCACTCAGAGACAGCCTCCTGAGGTGTATCGTAGGGGGCCGGGAGTTGACTGTAAAAAAACTCGCGACCGTTGCCTGTTTTGATCGCATCTCGGATTAAATATTGGGAGTACAAAAGTTTAATCTTCCGAACCCATCCCATGTCATTCGTGGGAAGACCCTCGTTGTATGCATGTCGGACAGCTCCTAGGAACTCCGCATGATCGGACACCACAAGAAAGTCGAGGGGCGTTTCAAGTTGCACCCTTGCCTTGTGGCCTGGGTGCTCAACAGGCAACCCTCGTGCAAAACGATAAGCCTCATCAGGCCCCACAGAGAAATTTCGATTGGTAAACGCGTCAAAGGAACGATTGGTATGCAGGTGCGTGTCACCCCAATACACCTGCTTTTCACTCGCCAGTGCAGGCAAGGCGATCAGTAGCGCAACCACTCCGGAAATAATCTTTTTCTTAACCATGGTTTTACCTATCGTCTTTAGTCGCTTAAGCACTGATTTGCGTTTCACTGGCCTTTCCACTGTGGCTTTTGCTTATTGAAAAAAGAGATCACCGCATTCTTAGCATCTTCACTGTCGATACAGATGGCCTGCAATGTGGCTTCTCTGGAAATGGTTTCATCGAGCGAATGAGTCTGACCAAAGTTGACTGCCGCTTTTGTGTAACGCAACGCCAGTGGTGACCGCTCTGCTACCTCCTCCGCAAAAGCCAGTCCGTCCTGATGCAGGGTCTCATCTGGAAATACCCGATTGACCATCCCCATCGCTAACGCCTTATCCGCTGTGAGTTTTTCCCCTAAAGCCATCAGCTCGTAGGCGCGCTTTATCCCCACCAACCGAGGAATGAGCCACGTCGCGCCTCCATCAGGAACCAAGCCGATCGCAGAGAACGGTTGATACAAAAACGCCTTCTCACCCATACACGCCAAGTCACAGGCCATTGCGTACGAGTAGGCAATTCCTGCACAGGGTCCATTGATAACCGCAATCCACGGTTTGGAACTGTTGTGTATTGCAAGCACGCCTGGCTTGTACTCAAAGTTTAGGTCGCTCTCTACCGAGTGACCGTTAGACATTCCAGTGTCCTCAGAGAGATCGGCGCCGGCACTAAATGCCCGACCATTACCGGTCAAAATGACAACACGGACCGTGTCCTCGAGATTCGCCGCAATCGCTGCTTGCGCAATTTCGCGACGCAACGTCGTGTTAAACGTATTCATTTTTTCGGGCCGATTGAGTGCGATCGTCATGATCCCGCCCTCTTGAGTGACGTCGAGCGTTTCGTACTGACTCATCAGTTCTACCTCTTATTTTCGAAGCCTAGGCTTAGTGGCATTGCCTTATCTGATTCACTGAAGGCTTAGTCTGCGGATCCAGGATCCAGGACATCGCGAAGTTCGCGCTTGAGGAACTTCCCATTCGCATTGCGCGGAAGCGGCTCAGCGAGAAACCAAATATAGCGCGGCACTTTAAACGCAGCGAGACGCGTCGAGAGGTGTTCTCGAAGTCCTGCAGCGTCTAACATCGCACCGTCCTTGAGGTGAATGGCCGCGCCAACCTCTTCCCCAAAGCGATCGTCGGGGACAGCAAAAGCCACACACTCGAGCACCGCGGGATGATCGAACACGGCAAACTCAACCTCAGCACCGTATATGTTCTCGCCACCACGCAGAATCATGTCCTTGGCGCGATCGACCAAAAATAGAAATCCATCCTCATCAAAATAACCAATATCGCCCGTGTGAAGCCAGCCGTCGACAATGGTTTCTGCCGTGGCTTCGGGTCGATTAAGGTAGCCTTTAATGACCGCAGCACCCTTGACACACACCTCGCCCACCTCGCCTGAGGCAAGCACTGAGCCTTCTGCGTCGATCACGCGCCCCTCGAATGTCGGCGCAAGGTAACCGCAGCTCTCAGGGCGATCGAGGAACACGTCGCCGGCAATGTAGGTGATAATTCCGCAGACCTCTGTCATACCGTAACCTTGAGCAGGACGCGCTTTTTTTGTCTGCTCATCGACCTTACGTGCCAAGTCAGGTTGCATTGCCGCACCTCCGCCTCCCATGCTGGCGAGACTCGACGTGTCGTAGTCACTAAACTCAGGGTGATTCAGAAGCTCGCGTGTCATCATTGGTACCGCGCTGATGGTATTAACGCCCTCAGCCTCAATGAGTTTTAGCGCGTCTAGCGTGTCCCACTTGTACATCAAGACAAAACGACTGCCCGCGAGCGTGCCAGCTTGTACCGCACAATTGTTAGCGGTCACGTGGAACAGCGGCGTAGCGATCAGAGACGTCGCAGCGGGCGGAGACTGAACGTCCACGTCGGAGACATTGTCTGCCTTAGACAGTGCTGCAGCCGTTGCGTAAGTCCGCCCCATCGCTACGACATTCAAGACATTTGTCACGCATCCACGGTTCGTCAGTTGCGCGCCTTTGGGTCTTCCCGTCGTTCCCGACGTATAAAAAATACAGGCGACACTATCGGGGTCTATGTCCAGCTCTGACAGTTGAGCGCCGTCGATCTTAGCGGAGTGAAAATCAATTGCCTCGACCGGCGAGTTTGCCTCACGAACTGAAACTACGGTGATATCCGGATACTTCTCTTGCAGTTGTGCAAAAGCCTCCAAGCGTCGATCGTCAGCGATCAACACCTTGGGTTTTGAGTCATTCAAGGCGTAGTCGAGTTCATCGGCGACCCACCAGGCGTTCATGCCCACGACTGCTGCGCCGATACTGTTTACCGCCCAGTGCGCCATCATCCACTCTGGGTAGTTGCGCATCGCAATGGCCACATGATCGCCGGGCTCGATGCCTTGCTCAGTCAGCCACGCGGCAAATTCCGCCACGACTTTAGCCGCCTGTGCGTACGTCCACCGCTCGTCTTGATAAACAAGGTACTCTGAGTCCCCATGCGCTGTTGAAAGCGCCCACAAGTCCCTCATAGATCCGGGGGCTTGCGCAAATGCTTTCACGGGTACCCCGTCGCGCTCAATGGTGGTTAACTCCAACAATCCGCCCGGTGCAGTTGTCATCTCGAGCGCTTCTTTAAACTGCGTTACAACAGACATTCTTTGTTTATCTCCCTACCGCGTGTGTGTTTATCGTTATTGTTTGCCTATCCGGCTAGTGGCGCGTTTTTTCTCAAGCAGTTTGCGGCCCGACAGGGCGGCGTGTATAACGCGCTAAAGCACAATACTGAAACATCGAACAGTTAGCTAGATTGGGGAGTAAAAAATGGCGCAGGG